>CAMBXY010000091.1 GCA_945871945.1 Bordetella parapertussis | reverse complement strand
CGTTTGCGCGTCAACTCAAAGACCACAACGACCTCGACGCTGCAGGAAAGCTGATCTTGTCGCACCTGCGCTTGGTGGTGTCTATTTCTCGCCAATACTTGGGTTATGGCCTGCCCCATGCCGACCTCATACAAGAAGGCAATGTGGGCCTGATGAAGGCTGTCAAGCGTTTTGACCCCGACCAAGGCGTACGCTTGGTCAGCTACGCAATGCATTGGATCAAGGCCGAAATTCACGAATACATCATCAAAAACTGGCGCATGGTCAAACTCGCCACCACCAAGTCGCAGCGCAAATTGTTTTTCAACCTGCGCTCTATGAAGCAAGGCTTTCGCGCACAAGCTGGTGAAGACCACAACGCCTCACGCCGCGATGGCCTGAATGACGCGCAAATTGACATCATCGCCAAAGACTTGAATGTCAAACGCGAAGAAGTGATTGAAATGGAAGCGCGCATGGCCGGCGGCGATGTGCTGCTAGACCCAGTGGCAAGCGACGACGGCGAAGACGCCTTCGGCCCCATTGCCTATCTGGCTGACGCCCACCACGAACCCACCGCCATGATGGAAGCGCATCAGCGCGATAGGTTGTCGAGTGATGGCATCACCCAAGCGCTGGAGGTGCTGGATGCCCGCAGCCGTCGCATTGTGGAAGAGCGATGGCTGAAGGTGAACGATGACAGCTCGGGCGGCATGACGCTGCATGAATTGGCGGCCGAGTACGGCGTGAGCGCCGAGCGCATTCGTCAAATTGAAGTGGCTGCCATGAAAAAAATGAAAGCAGCTTTGCTGGAATTTACTTAAGCAGTTGTTGAACGTCGGCGGTCAACGCCGCCACGCCCTGCCCATAGCGGGCATACAGCCGCAAGCGTCCCTCGGTGTCATATATATAGGTACCCGCCGAGTGGTCTAGGGTGTAGCTGGCCCCCTTTGCGCCCCCCACCTTTTTGTAATAAATCTTGAAATCTTTGGCCAAGACGGGTAGCTCGGTCAAAGAGGGAATCAGTGCCACAAATGTGGAGTCGAAATTGCCCATATAGGTTTGCAGCAATTCAGGGGTGTCTCGCTCGGGGTCCAAGCTGATGAAAATGGCTTGCATCTTGTCGCCTTGGGCGCCTAAGTTTTGCTTGACCTGCGCCATTTCACCCATGGTGGTGGGGCAAAAATCGGGACACTGGGTGAAACCAAAAAACACCATCACCACTTTGCCTTTGAAGTCCGCCAAACTGCGGGTTTGACCCGTGGGGTCGGGCAAAGAAAAGCCCTTGGCATAGTCTGCGCCGGTTAAATCGATGGACTGAAAACGTGGCTTGTCGGGTGAACAAGCCAGCAGCAGCAACACCAAGCACAAGCCTAGAAAACGCCTCATACAGACCCCGGCAAATAATGATCAATCAAAAAGGCGAGAAACAGCAGACTCAGGTGGTAGAGCGAAAATTTGAAGGTTTTTTTGGCGAGTTCATCAGAGTAGTTGCGCCACAGCGCCCATGCGTAGGCACAGAACATCACGCTGAGAATGAGTGCGATGACTAGGTAAAACAAACCACTCATGCCGTAAACAAAGGGCATCAAGCATGCGGCCAACAACACAAAGGTGTAGAGCAAAATTTGCAAGCGTGTGAACTCGTTGCCGTGGGTCACAGGCAGCATGGGCAGACCCGACTTGCGGTAATCCTCCACCCGGTACAAAGCCAAGGCCCAAAAATGCGGCGGAGTCCACAAGAAAATAATCAGGCACAAAATGAGGGATTCAGGGCTGACCTCGCCGGTCATGGCGGCCCAACCCAACACCGGCGGCATGGCGCCCGAAGCACCGCCAATGACGATGTTTTGCGGTGTCAGCGGTTTCAAAATAACGGTGTAAACAATCGCGTAGCCCACAAACGTGGCGAAGGTCAGCCACATGGTGAGGGGGTTGACCCAGATGTACAAAATGGCCGATCCCAACACGCATAAAACGCCTGAAAACAGCAAGGTCTCGCGGTCGCTTAACTCGCCTTTGGCCGTGGGTCGCCAAGAGGTGCGCTTCATGCGGGCATCGATAGCTTTTTCCACAATGCAATTAAAGGCGGCAGCCGCTCCCGAGACCAACCAAATACCCAAACACGCAATAGCGCCCAAGCGCACATCAGGCCAGGAAGGCACACCGGGCACGGCCAAGACCATACCGATGAGTGCACAAAACACGATCAACTGAATCACGCGTGGTTTGGTAAGGGCATTGAACTGTTGCCAACGTAGGGGCATGAAACTGGCAAGCGCTCTCATCAATCAGGCCTTGAAAAAGTCGTGGCGATATGCCTTGAAGATCGAGATTCGGTGATCCCCAAAGACCAGCTTAACAACATCAGCAAACCCGCCGCGCTGGCGGTGTGAAGCAAGGCCGCCAGCAAAGGCCAACCCAGCACCGCATTAGACACACCGGTGATGAATTGCAACAAAAGCACCAGCCACAGCCCTTTGGCTTGAAGCGTCAGGCCGTGTTTGTGCAACAAAAAAGCCGACCACAGCAGCAACAATGCCACCGGTACCGCATGCCAGCGGTGAACAAAATGAATGGCGGTTAAGGCCTGAAAGGGCAAAGCCTCGCCCAGGCCATCCACCCCCAAATGCCGCCACAGCTCGAAGCCTTTATCGAAGTTCATCTCTGGCCACCAAGCACCTTGGCACTTAGGGTAAGTGTCACAGGCCATGACCGCATAGTTGGAGCTGACCCAAGCCCCCATCACCACTTGCACCAGCAGCAAGCCCACAGTGGCCATCAACCACCAGCGCACGCTGCTGGGCAGTGCCAAGCGCGTCTCGGCCCACAGCGCATGGCGCTGACGCAGCAATTGAATCAACAGCAACACCAGCAGCAACATGCCGCCCAACAAGTGCAAGCTGACGATGGCGGGGAACAACTTCATGGTGACGGTTAAAGCGCCAAAAGCGCCTTGCACACAGACCCACACCAAAGTGAGGGTGGGCCAAGCCCACAGGGTTCTATCGCGTTTCCAGGAAAAAACCGCCAGCGTCAAAATCAACACACCCACCGTCATGGCCAAATAGCGATGAATCATCTCTATCCAAGCTTTGCTGAGTGTGACCGGTCCAGTGGGCATGGCGCTTTGCGCGGCTTCTATCGCTTCACCCGCACCCAAGGGCGACATATAGCCATAGCAGCCAGGCCAATCGGGACAGCCCAAGCCAGAGTCGCTCAAGCGGGTGAAAGAGCCAAACAGCACCAAATCGAAACACAAGAAAAGGGTGAGAGCGGTGAGGTGGTGAACACGTTGCGGCACATCATGGTGGCGGTGTCGCAGCCACACCCATGCCAGTGGCCCCATGGCCACCACGGCGGCCAGCAGCAGCAATCTCAGAATCGGTTCGAGGTTAAAAAGTGCGACTTCTTGCATGCTGTCAGCGTCCCGCTTTGTCCCAAGACACCGCAGCGCGTAAGAGTCGCTCCCAGTCCTTGCGCATGCGTGGGGCTTGATCGACTTGTAAGTTCGCTGGAAAACGCATCATCCAGTCACCCTTGGGGTCAACCAAGTAAAGATGCTCAGGCAAGGCTTGAGAGGCTTGGGGTCTGAGCCACTTGGCAACTTCATCTTGGGGAACACGCAAGACAAAAGCATCTTGCAAGCCGGCGAGCAAGGCCGCATCCACGGGCGCATCGTCAGTGATCAGCCAGACCCAATCGGTGCGGTCGCGCTCTCGGCCCAAGGCTGTGCGGGACTGGCGCTGCAAAAACAGATTTTGCTGGCAGGCGCTATCGCAAGCACCGCCAGAGACGCTGACCAGCAACCACTGCTTTTGCAGGCTGCGAAGTGGAACTGTATTGCCTTTCAAGTCTGTGGCTTGTATGTCTGGCATGGCAACCGGGGGCAAAACCAATTCGCCAAAACTGCGCAAACTTTGCGGGCGAAGCACATAAAAAGTCAGGTAGGAGGCGATGACAGGTGCCGCACACACCAGCAAAACCAGCAACATGCGTAAGCGCCCACCCGTGGTTTGCCGCGCATCGGCCTCCGCCACCGCGCCAGGCTCGGGCAAGTCGTACACCGTTAAACCCAAGGGCTGGGGCGAGGAAGAATCAGTTAGTTTGTCGGCCATAAAGCAGGGCTTTGATCCATTGAAACCAGAGATAAAGAAATGCCAGCAGTGCACTGAGGGCAAACCATTGAAAGGCGTAACCATGATTTTTGTCTGCCGTCACGCCAACTTCAAACCAATCCCGACGCAAGCTGTCGCCATCGGCTCCGGTTTGCACTACCAACGCCCGCACATTGTCTTGCACCAGCGCTTGCATTTGGGCGAGATCTAAATTAGCCCTGATTTGGGGAAGTTTCTCTTCAAGGCTTGCAGCAGGTCGGCCTAACTCGAAAATTTGCGACAGAGGCGGCGCGATACGAGCCTGAAAGACTTGGTTGTTTATGGGTGCTGGCAAAGAGGGCAGTTTGCGCGGATCTAGGGCATCACGCTCAACCCAGCCACGCTGCACCCACACCACCTGCCCGGCTTGCAACCGCAAGGGCGTCATCACCCAAAAACCCACCCGTCCATGGTGAGCGCGGTTATCTAAAAAAACGGTTTTATCGTTGAGCCACTCACCTTGCAACTGCACCCGCCTGTGTATTTGCGCCCAAGCAGAAGGGTCTTGGGTGAGCTGCGCCAAACCCAGTGGCGGCAATTGCGCTTGTTGATCAATGGCTTGCTGCAGCTGAATTTTTTGCTCTGCGCGAGAAAGTTGCCAAAAGCCCAAACGCAGGGTCAAGGCCACGCAGACCGCCGCCAGCACAGCCCAAAACAAGCGGCTTCGCAAAGTCGGTGCATGGGTGGGGCTAATCAAAGTCAAAGGATAATCACCCGCATGACACTATTCATTGCTCTGGCCTTTTTAGGCATTTTGGCCAGCCTCGCCGCCGCCTTGTTTTTCATGGTTCGCAACAAACCAGAAAACGAAGATGCGCCCAAGGCTTCCCCCATGGCCAAGGCCTTGGCTTTTCGAATCGGCATTTCTGTGGTGTTGTTCATCAGCATTTTGGTGTCTTGGAAAATGGGTTGGATTCAGCCCAGCGGTATTCCTTTAAGACCCATTTAAACCTTGAAACAAAAGGGGCCGCAAAAGCGGCCCTTGTTTTGAACTGAGTTTCTCAGAGCCAGTACACCAAGATGTACAAGCCTAACCACACCACGTCAACGAAGTGCCAGTACCAAGCAGCACCCTCGAAGCCAAAATGTTTTTCAGAGGTGAAATGGCCTTTTTGCAAGCGCAAGGTGATGAACAGCAGCATCAACATGCCAACGAACACATGGAAACCATGAAAGCCGGTGAGCATGTAGAAAGTGGAGCCATACATGCCGGAGGTGAGCTTGAGGTTTAAATCTTGATAGGCATGGAAATACTCGTAGCCTTGAACGAATAAGAACACGATACCCAAAACCACGGTGAGCCACATGAAGGCAATGGTCTTGGCGCGCTGGTTGGCGATCAAAGCATGGTGGGCAATGGTGAGTGTCACGCCAGAGCTCAGCAACAAAGCGGTGTTGATGGTGGGCAACCAAAACGGCGTCATTGTTTGGAAGGGCTCAATGATGCCAGCAGGCGAGGCAGTGGCACCCGCCGCAATGCTGGGCCAAACCGCTTTAAAGCCAGGCCACAGCAAGGCATTTTCAGGGTCTGCCAACATGGGCACTGAGTGTGCACGTGCCCACCACAGCGCCGAGAAGAAAGCGCCAAAGAACATCACCTCAGAGAAGATGAACCAGCTCATGCTCCAGCGAAATGAGAGATCAATCTTGCGGCCGTAAAGACCAGATTCGCTCTCAGTAACGGCAGCGCTGAACCATTTGAACAACACGCCCAGCCAAATCACCATGCCCAGCATTAATGAATACTTGCCCCAATTGATGTCGTTGATCCATTGGCTGGCACCCAGAATGACAAAAAACAATCCTAAGGAAGCCAAGGCCGGATAGGGAGAAGGCTCGGGTACATAGTAATGTGGCGTAGTGCCGTGGGACGTGCTGCTCATCTCGACTCCTTTTATTTCGCAACCACCAGATTGACCACAACAATCAACCCGATCACAAACAACAAACCTGCTACCAAACCCACGCCCAACACATGCAAAGGGGTGATCTGCGCCAAGTCTTCCTGAAACTCACTGTTTTT
>CAMBXY010000090.1 GCA_945871945.1 Bordetella parapertussis | reverse complement strand
AGGCTTTGCAACTCTTTGAGGGCTTGGGCCACAGGAGCTTGGCTGATATGGCCATCTAAATCGATATAGAAATAGTATTCCCACTGGCCTGATTTGGCTGGGCGCGATTCGAAGCGGGTCATGGAGACACCGTTATTTTTAAGGGGCATCAACAGGTCGTGCACCGCACCAGGCTTGTTGGGCACCGACACCACCAGCGAGGTGCAGTCTTTACCTGAAGCGGGCGGTGTGGCCAAAGTTTGCGGCAAGCTGATGATGGCAAAGCGCGTGCGGTTATAGGCCTCATCTTGAATAGCATGGGCCACCACATGCAGGCCAAATTCGCTGGCTGCGCGTTCGCTGGCCAAGCCTGCCCAAGCGGGGTCGGTTGCGGCCAAACGAGCGCCCTCGGCATTGCTAGACACCGCTCGGCGCTCGGCATGCGGCAAGTGAAGGCTCAACCATTCTTGGCATTGACCCAGCGCTTGTGGATGCGCCAACACCACTTCAATACCTTCTAGCGACGCGGTTTGGCGCAGCAGGTTGTGGCGCACCAAGAGGCTGACCTCGCCAATTACATGAACTGGTGTGCGCAAGAACAAATCGAGTGTGCGAGCCACCGCGCCTTCGGTGGAGTTTTCCACCCCGACCACGCCAAACTGCGCCGTGCCCGCACTGGTGGCGTGAAACACCTCGTCGAAGTTGTTGCAGTAAATCAGCTCGGCCGCGCTGCCAAAAAATTCAATCGCCGCTTGTTCGCAAAACGTGCCCACGGGGCCCAGCACCGCCACGCGCTGTGGCGCTTCTAATGCCAAACACGCCGACATGATTTCGCGCCAAATAGCGGACACATGCTGGTTTTTCAGCGGACCTTGATTGAGCGACTGAATTTTTTCCAGCACTTGGGCTACGCGGTCGGGGCGAAAAAAAGGCGAGCCCTCGGCACGTTTGATGTCGCCAACTTTCTCGGCCAACTGGGCTCGCTGATTGAGAAGCTGCAGCAACTGGCTGTCGACTTGGTCGATTTGCAGGCGCAAATCAGCCAAACCGTTGGCGGGGGCAGCGCCCTCGCTCATGGGTTGGCTTCAGGTGCAGCGTCGCTGCCACTGTCCTCGCTGGGGTCTGCGTCATCGGTTTCGCCAACCTGCGCTTGCGCATCGTTTTCCACGATGCGCTGCATGCCGGTAAGTTTGGCGCCTTCGTCCAAACCAATCAGCGTGACGCCTTGGGTGGCGCGTCCCATTTCGCGGATTTCGCTGACCCGTGTGCGCACCAGCACGCCGCGATCGGTGATGAGCATGATGTCGTCATCGGCGTGCACCAAAGTGGCGGCCACCACGCGACCGTTGCGCTCAGATTGCTGAATGGCGATCATGCCCTTGGTGCCGCGACCGTGGCGGGTGTATTCGTCAATAGGTGTGCGTTTGCCATAGCCGTTTTCTGTGGCAGTAAGTACGCTGGTGCGGGCCAAATCTAGGCTGGCTGTTCCGTCGGGCAAAGCGGGCGTGTCTTGCGCGGAGACCAGCATGGCGATGACGCTTTGGTTGTCGTCGAGCATCATTCCGCGCACACCGCGAGCACTGCGGCCCAAGGGACGCACATCGTTTTCATCAAAGCGCACGGCTTTACCGCCATCGGAGAACAGCATGACGTCGTGTTTGCCGTCAGTGAGAGCCGCGCCAATCAGGAAGTCGTTGTCGTCCAAATTGACCGCGATGATGCCGCCTTTGCGCGGGTTGTTGAATTCGTCCAGCGAGGTCTTTTTAACCGTGCCCATGGAGGTGGCCATGAACACATATTGGTCGGCGGGGAAACTGCGCGCCGCACCGGTCAGGGGCAACACCACATTGATTTTTTCGCCCTCTTGCAGCGGAAACATATTGACAATGGGGCGCCCGCGTGAGCCGCGTGAGCCCTCGGGCACTTCCCACACTTTGAGCCAATACAGTCGGCCGCGGTTGGAGAAGCACAGGATGTAGTCATGGGTGTTGCTAATAAAGAGCTGCTCAATCCAATCATCTTCTTTGGTGGCAGTGGCTTGCTTGCCACGACCGCCGCGTTTTTGGGCGCGGTATTCACTCAGTGGCTGGCTTTTGATGTAGCCGCTGTGGCTGAGCGTGACCACCATGTCGGTGGGCGTGATCAGGTCTTCGGTGGCCAAGTCTTGGGCGTTGTGCTCGATGTGGCTGCGGCGTGCGCCCACTTTGCTTTGGCCAAATTCTTGGCGAATGGCTGACAGCTCTTCGGCAATGATGGTGGAGACACGATCGGGGCGCGACAAGATATCCAAAAGATCGTCAATCTCGGCCATGACTTCTTTGTATTCGTTGACGATCTTGTCTTGCTCAAGCCCTGTCAAGCGCTGCAAGCGCATTTGCAAAATTTCGTGGGCTTGGGTGTCGCTCAGGCGGTACAAGCCGTCTGCGCCCATGCCGTATTGTTTTTCTAAGCCGTCGGGTCGGTAATCGTCAGCGTTGATCACCCCGCCATCGGCCTTGGCACGCGTCAGCATGGTGCGCACCAACTGGCTGTCCCAAGGCTTGCTCATGAGTTCGGTCTTGGCCACGGGTGGGGTAGGCGCATTGCGGATGATGGCAATGAATTCGTCAATATTGGCTAAAGCCACCGCTAAACCTTCCAGCACATGGCCGCGCTCACGGGCTTTGCGCAAGGTAAAAACTGTGCGGCGTGTCACCACCTCGCGGCGGTGCGACAGGAATACCGTGATCAGGTCTTTCAAGTTGCATAAACGTGGCTGGCCGTCAATCAGCGCCACCATGTTCATGCCAAAAGTGTCTTGCAACTGGGTTTGTTTGTACAGGTTGTTGAGAACCACCTCGGGCACCGCGCCGCGCTTAAGTTCGATCACCAAGCGCATGCCGGATTTGTCCGACTCGTCTTGAATATGGCTGATGTCTTCGATTTTCTTTTCGTGCACCAACTCGGCCATGCGTTCTTGCAAGGTCTTTTTGTTGACCTGATAGGGCAACTCATCAACGATGATGGCTTGGCGTTGGCCGCGGTCTATGTCTTCAAAATGGCATTTGGCCCGCATGACCACGCGGCCGCGACCGGTGCGGTAGCCTTCCTTCACGCCACTGATGCCATAAATAATGCCGGCGGTGGGGAAGTCGGGTGCCGGAACAATTTCTATCAGTTCGTCTATCGATGCCTCGGGGTGGCGCAGCAGGTGCAGACAAGCGTCGACCACTTCATTGAGGTTGTGCGGCGGGATGTTGGTGGCCATGCCGACAGCAATACCGGCCGAGCCATTCACCAGTAAATTGGGAAACTTGGCTGGCATAACCAGCGGTTCTCTTTCGCTACCGTCGTAGTTGGGGCCAAAGTTAACCGTTTCTTTGTCCAAGTCGGCAAGCAATTCATGCGCAATTTTGGACAGCCGAATTTCCGTGTAACGCATGGCCGCGGCGTTGTCGCCATCCACCGAACCGAAGTTACCTTGTCCATCCACCAACATATGTCGCAATGAAAAATCTTGCGCCATGCGCACAATGGTGTCGTACACAGCGCTGTCGCCGTGGGGGTGGTATTTACCAATCACGTCACCCACAATGCGGGCAGACTTTTTATAAGGGCGGTTCCAGTCGTTGTTCAACTCGTGCATGGCGAACAAAACTCGCCTGTGTACGGGTTTTAAGCCGTCACGGGCGTCGGGTAGGGCACGGCCCACAATCACGCTCATGGCGTAATCGAGGTAGCTGCGGCGCATTTCCTCTTCTAGGCTGGTGGGCAGGGTTTCTTTGGCAAACTGGGTCATGGAGGCAGTCCATTCAGGACAAGGTAAACCGTTGATTTTAGGCTTATACGGTTGTAACCTAAAGGATTAGAAACTGTGGCACAATTACTCAAAGGGCAATCTGATCCCTTGTTTCCCTTCTCGCACTATCAGGAAAAACCCTTAAAGGACTTTTATGAAAACTATCAAATCTCTGGCGCTGGTCTTGTCGCTCTCAGGCTTTGCGTTAACCTCATTTGCGCATGATGTTGGCAACTGGTCATCAACGGCTGGTGAAGTTTGGAAAAACACCCCTGGCGAATGCTGGCGTACCGGTTTTTGGACTCCCGCCAACGCACTGCCTGGTTGCGACGGTGCCATCGTCGAAAAAGCCGAAGCGCCTATGCCTAAAGCTGAGCCCGTCAAGCCTGCGCCTGCAGTTGTTGCTCCACCTGCTCCAGCCCCCGCCCCAGCAGCGGCTCCTGCACCAGCACCAGCACCAGCTCCAGCACCAGCACCAGCTGTGTCATCCAAAGTCACTTATGCCGCTGATGCGTTCTTCGATTTTGATAAATCTGTTATCAAGCCTGAAGGCAAAGCCAAGCTGGATGATTTGGCCGATAAAGTCAAAGCCATCAATTTGGAAGTCATCATCGCTGTGGGTCACACCGACTCAGTGGGTTCCGATGGATACAACCAAAAACTGTCTATGCGCCGTTCACAAGCTGTGAAAGCTTATTTGGTTAGCAAAGGCATAGACAAAACCCGCATTTACACCGAAGGTAAAGGCGAGAAGCAGCCTGTGGCTGACAACAAGACCAAAGACGGTCGCGCCAAAAACCGTCGCGTTGAAATTGAAGTGGTTGGTTCACGTAAGAACTGATTTCCAATTCAGTCCCCTGAAACCCCGCTTACGCGGGGTTTTTTTATGTCCGCCATTTGTCAGACAATACTTTCATGAATACCTTCAATGTAGACCCCGCCGAACTTGCCAAGTTCTCTGACCTCGCCCACCGCTGGTGGGATGTCAACAGCGAATTCAAACCCTTGCACCAAATCAACCCCCTGCGCTTGGGTTGGATTGAAACATTTGGCAAGCTGCAAGGTTTGCAGGTGCTTGATGTGGGCTGCGGCGGGGGCATTTTGTCGGACGCCATGGCGCGTGCCGGTGCCCATGTCACGGGTATCGACTTGGCCACCAAGTCGCTCAAGGTAGCGCAGTTGCACGCTTTGGAAACCCAAACCCCCAACATCACTTACCGCGAGGTCAGCGCCGAGGCCATGGCCGCCCAGCAGCCCGCCCATTTCGATGTGGTGACTTGCATGGAAATGCTAGAGCACGTTCCCGACCCGGCCTCCGTGGTTAAAGCCTGTGCGACCTTGGTTAAACCAGGTGGCAGGGTGTTTTTCTCAACCCTCAACCGCAATCCCAAATCTTTTGTGTTTGCGATTTTGGGTGCTGAATATGTGCTGAACCTGCTGCCCAAAGGCACGCATGCCTACGACAAATTTATCCGTCCCAGCGAGCTGGCGGCTTTTTGCCGTGAAGCTAATTTGAATACCTTGGCCATGCGCGGTTTGCAATACAACCCATTGACGCAACGCTATTGGCTAGACGCCAATACCAGCGTCAACTACATGCTGGCCACCCAGCGTGAGGCCTGAGATGCCCTTGCCGCAAGCCGTGTTGTTCGACTTGGACGGCACCCTCATAGACAGCGCCCCTGACTTAGGTGCTGCTGCTGCCAAAATGCGCACCGATCGTGGTTTGCCCAGCCTAGACTACTCGCTTTACCGACCCATGGCGGGCTCGGGAGCTCGCGGCATGCTTGAAATTGCTTTTGGCATGAAGCCAGAGCACCCCGACTACGAAACCTATAAAGACGAGTTTTTAAACAATTACGAGCGCGCCATGACCGTGCGCACGGCTGTCTTTGATGGGGTACACGACTTGTTGGCGCATTTGGCGGGTCTTGGTTTGAAATGGGGCGTGGTCACCAACAAGCATCAACGCTTTGCTTTGCCCCTGACGGCACAAATTCCTATGTTCGCCTCTGCCCAAGCCATCATCAGTGGCGACACCACACCACACGCCAAACCGCATCCCGAGCCCCTGTTTGAGGCGGCGCGGCGTATGCAGCTGCCGCCCGAGCAATGCTGGTATGTGGGTGACGACGAACGCGACATCGTGGCGGGCAAAGCAGCCGGTATGACCACGGTTGCCGCCCACTATGGTTATTTGGGCAGTCTGGCCCAAGTGCATAGCTGGGGCGCTGACCACATCATCCATTCACCCTTGGCTTTGGTCGATCTGCTGCGACAGGCGTAGAATCACTACCTCTTGGGGCTGCATTGGTTTCGACATGGGTTCGGACGCGGCGCAGGGCATGTCGAGGTTCTGTCACCTCGTAAATCCGCAGAAAAAAACTAACTGCAAACGACGAACGTTTCGCACTCGCGGCTTAAACCCGCGAGCCTTGCAACAGT
>CAMBXY010000089.1 GCA_945871945.1 Bordetella parapertussis | reverse complement strand
AATTCATACAAATTGTCGCCAAGGTAAGCCAACCACTTGGCGTATTTAACCACCGCATCGAAGTAGTCGCCATGCACCAACCAAAAACGCCGGCCATCGAGCATGGTGTGTGAAGTCTCTTCCAATACTTCGATGCCGCCAAAGTGTTGATCTACAAAATCGCGGGCAAATTCGTCGTGGTTGCCCGGCACATAAACCACATGGCAACCCTTGCGCACACGGCGCAAGATTTTTTGCACCACATCGTTATGGGCTTGCGGCCAATACCATTTGCGGCGCAATTGCCAACCATCGATGATGTCGCCCACCAAATACAAATAATCACTGGTGTGTGATTTGAGAAAGTCTAGGAGGGCGTCGGCTTGGCAGCCTGGGGTTCCCAGGTGCAGATCAGAAATAAAAACAGCGCGGTAGTGCATCAGTTTTGTGTAGGTAAGTTGGTGGTTGCTCAAATGAACAACTCAACATTCCTAAGATTAATAAAGTTTTATGTCGGTTTGATGAATGTGTGGCCCGTTGATAATCTCTGCAATTCGGGTTAACACCTTTTTATGCTTCACTACGAAACCATCCCCGTCACGCCTTTTCAACAAAACTGCACTGTGGTCTGGGAAGATCAGGGCATGACCGCCGCCATCATCGACCCCGGTGGTGACCTTGAGCTGTTGCAAAGCGCATGCAAGCAGCTGGGCGCGCACAGCTTGCAAGTGCGCCACTGCCCTGGCCACACCCCTGGCCATGTGGTGTTTTATTCGCCAGAGCTGAAACGCGCTTTTGTAGGTGACGTATTGTTTGCCGGCAGCATCACCCAGCGCTTGTGGCCCATGGGCGACGACACGGTGTTCATCCCCGGTCACGGCCCTGAAAGCACTTTTGGCCGCGAGCGGCGCAGCAACCCCTATGTGGGTGGGACCTAGGGTTTAAGGTTTACCTTCAACAGTGATATTGATTTTTTTGCGGTATTCCTCGCCATAGGACTTGTGCATGCTGTCGCCAAACTGCAAGGTCAAGGTGTACTTGCCTGGTTGTAAAAAAATTTCAGCCTCGGTTTGGCCTTTGCCGTAATGCTTGTGCTGGTTATCGTTGGGGATGACAACATTTTTTTCAATGTCGACCGAATTGATAAACAAATGGTGATGCCCTGTGCCTGGTTTATTGACATTGGACGGCACGACTTCTAAGCCGGTGACCTGGAACCTGGCCATAAAGGTGGGCTCAACCACGGCCCCATCGAGCGGCTCCAAAAAATCAACGCCTGCATGCGCCAGACCCACTGTGCACATGCCACACAACATCCACCACTTTGCTTGGCTAAACATAAAAACTCCTTCGTTTTAAAAGGCTCAACTTTTGACGGGACACACCAACAACATCAACTCCATGTTTCGGGTTCCTTGATCGGGTATACGCCAAGCGCTTTCTGCCTCTTGACTTTCGCTGATGATTTCTCCACTGAGCAAGGGACCAGCAAAAAACTCGCCGCCCAAGATCCGAAATTTACCCTTGCTGCAATCGTATTCTTTGCGCGAGCGGTTAGACAAGACACGGTTGAGCGGAAAACTGTAATTGAGCATTTCCCAAACGGCCACTGTGTCGCCCTGCACCACGATGCTGGCGGGGTCGTAGTAAAACTCGGCTTTACCGTTGTCTCCATAAAGCTTCCACTCTGCCTGTGCTGTAGCTAGCAAAGCGCACACCACATACAACATCAGTGATTGAAAGGGATGGCACAAGGCGGCAGGTTTGTATTTATTCATAGCGCATTCACAAAGGCAATAAGCGCTTCACGCTCGTCTAAGGGCATTTTGCTAAAAGCGTCTTTGGCCGCCTTTGCCTCTCCCCCATGCCAGAGTATGGCCTCTAGGACATTGCGCGCCCGCCCATCATGCAACAAATGGGTGCTGCCATTGACCTGCGCTGACAAGCCTATGCCCCACAGCGGTGGGGTGCGCCAGTCTCGGGGGCCGGCCAAAAAATCGGGTCGCCCATCGGCCAAGTCTTCCCCCATGTCGTGGATCAACAAATCGGTGAAGGCTCGGAAGGTGGTGTTGGCGATGATGGGTAGCAAGGGGTAGTCTCCGGTGCGCAACTCGGGCACATGGCATGCCGCACAACCGGCTTGTTGAAATAATTTCTCGCCGAGCTTGACTTGGGGCAGTTCCAAGTTTCGCGCTGGCGGGGGTGCCAAAGCCGCGTGCCAAAACTCCATTTGATCCCAGTTGTAGTCCAACAACTCAGGACGGTTGCCGGGTGGCATGGCCAGACACAGGGTTTGAACAGGCGGGCAGTTCTCTTCCATGTACAAAGAGGAGGTCACGCCCATGTCGCCCAAAAAAGCCGCCACAATTTGCTGACGAATGCTGGGCTGATTGGCCTTCCAACCAAAACGCCCCAGCACGGTTTTTTGCTGGATATCGTCACGCACGTAATTGAGTCGGCCATTCAAACCTTGTTTTTTTTGCAGGGCGGCGATGTCCTTGAGCGTGCTTTCAGGCACGGCCTCTAAAAAACCCAAGCCATAAATCACCTGCGTATTGCGCAGCGATGTCATGCTTTGCTCGCCCAGTGGCCCAAAGCGGAGGTTTTCCATGCGCAGTTTGGGGCGGCGCAACTCTACTGGGGTGCCATCGGCCAGCGTCACGCTCGATGGCATCCAATCTACATACACATCGGCTTCGCCAGGCTTGAGGTTTTCTTTCAAGCCGACATTGACGCCAAACACCTGTATTTGTTCACCGTAATGAGGATGGGGAAGGGGCTCGCCATGGGGACCTTGGCCCGGCACAGAAACCCGCAGCAATTGCTGAACAATGATGGCGTTGTCGACTGTGCGCCCGCGCCCTGCTTGCACATGGCAGACCGTACAGGCATTGGCAATAAAGGTGGGGCCCAAGCCCCAATGGCCGCCAAGCAAAGGGAACACCACCCAAGGAACTTTGAACTCTTTTTCGCCTTCCCTGAACAAGCGCAGCTGCGCATAGGTCAAACCGGGCACCGGTTGTAAAAAGACCTCGTTCAGTGGAATGGGCTTGGGCTCACTTCGAACAATTTGTGCCCACAACGGCCAAGACAGCAGGCAGGCTAAGCCTATGCCGCTGACATAAGCCAAGCCTTTAAGCCATACCAAGGATGCACTCCCTTTTTAGCACTTTTGCTCCATGGCGCATGATTTGTAAGCGGGGTCTGGTGTCACCACGCCCTCACACGCCTCTTTGACATTGATCTTGGCGTTGCGACAAGCCGTGCCCAATGCCACCATGGAGTCAGTCGCTGCATTCTTCATGTCGCAAAAATATTCTTGCTGTTTTTTGGCATCAGGACAGGTGCCGACACGGGTTTTCTTTTCCTCTTCTGCGCCAGCCAAACCGAGCAACAACAAACCAGAAACTGCACCTAAAAGCCATTTGTTCAAGTTCATAATATTTCTCCTTTCATGATATTTGTGTGAATAAGGCAAAAGGGCTTGCCAGCATTGCGCTGGCAAGCGCCTTTTCACCTCACTGGACCTTTTAAGTCGCTTCTGGGAGACGGCCTTCTTTGGCAATATAGCCATAAGCGGCATTGCTGCGCTCACCACCCATAGCCAAGTACTCGGCCTTCATTTGCGCAATCATGTCGTGGTCGAATGCTTTGGCATCGGCCGCGATTTTTTGCGCATCCAAGCGGTAAAGCTTGGCTGAGTTTTCGCCAAAAATTTTGTTTTTGACTGCGCCCCGTCCATCGCCGAGCTTGGTTTTCCAGCCTTGGCTTTTCATCATGGCATCTGGGATTTCCAAGCGACGCATCGCCTCAATCTGCCACTGTGGCGAGCCGTACCAGACAGAGTCTGTGCCCCATACCACCCGATCTGCGCCCATGAGGTTGACCAACTGGCCAATGAAGGCTGCACAAAACACGGGGTCGGTGACAGCGGTACTGGCAAAGCTCGATCCGATCTCTGCATAAACGTTGTTGACACCATATTTTTGAGGAATACGTGCCAAGTCTGTTGCCCACTGTATATAGCCATCCTTTTCAAACTGCGCCATTTCCATGTCGGGCTTGTCTGCCAACCAAGGCCGCAAAGCAGCATGGTAGATGACAAAGTTCATTTTGGGCCAGTCTTTGGCGGCTTTACCAACATCAGAAACGGTTGCGTTTTCCCAAGTACCGGCGAAAGCTTTTTCATAGTCGCGAGGCATCAGGCCTTTGTGGATACAAATGGTGTTGATGCCCGACTTGATGGCTTTTTCATAGAAGGGATACATGAGCTTTTCGTCATCCAAGCGCCAAGCGTATTTGGAAGGTCCAAATGGGTCGCCAATGGTGTAAGACTTCCATGACACCGGCTTGAGTTCTGTAATCGCACGGTCGACCTCGTCCATCCAGTTGGGGTACTTGGGCGTGATGATGGAGTGACCCAACATGCGCACACTGCCGGCCATTTTGTTCACCGCGCGGCATGCGTTTTGAATGGCGTCGTTGGAGAGCAGCCACCAATTGGGGTCATCAAACGGCGCACCCGACAAGAGCGCAATGGTGGTGTCGCTGTCGAGGAAAATTTCTTTCAGGTAGTTGTCCATCTTGTAGCGCGACAAGTTGGTGGGTACGCTGCCAATATTGGGGTTGACATTGGAGCCCTCGGCCCACTTGGTTAAACCCAACAAGCCTTCCTCTTTGAAGTCGTCGCGAATAAAGTGGGTTTGGTCATCAAAAATGAACTGCCCTTTGTATTTGGCTTTGCGGTCGCCTGCGGCATCGGGGTGCTTGACCTCGGCGGCATTGACCTCAAACACATCGCCATAGACCATGTTCATCGCAGTGAAAGCTGCTGCCATGCCCGAGGAAGAGGCCAAGAATTTGCGGCGTGTGGTGTTGTGGCGCTTGGCTTCCTTGTCAGCCATTTCCTTAATGAGGAACTCGACTTGCTTTTGCTTTTCGGTTTGCGGCAAGGGGTTGTACTCACCGTTAGACACCACCTGGGTTGGAATAGGCGAGCGAAACGCCGCTTCGTCTGCTGGTAAGCATTCATCAAACTCACGTTCAGTCATAGAAACGCCAAAGGGGCGTTGTTTGTCCGTCATAACAGTCTCCTGGTTGTTGTGGTTGAAAACGGGTGACATTCTGGACACAGATGGCCAGAGCCCTTGGTTATATTAGCAATGCATATGCCGATTCGTATAGGTGTATTCGCTAGGTAAAAAATTGCCAGAAGAATGAATAACTGCTCTTTATTCGACTGTTTTTATAAATTTACTGGTTTTATAGTGTGCACTTGTCACAGCCCGCGCGACAAGTGTCACTGCGGGTGTATCAATGGCATTAAGAATTTTTGGGATGCGCAATATTCAAACGCTTCATGTGCCGATAAAGAGTCATGCGCGACAAGCCCAAATCGGTGGCCGTGAGCGACACATTCCACGCCCGCTGCTTTAGGGCGGCAAGCAAGTTGTCGCGCTCTGGGCTTGGGGCGGAGCCTGCCGAAATGTCGCCCGAGGACACGTGGCTAGGCGCAAGATTCAGGCTGAGGCTGCAGCGCAAATAGGTGGGCAAGTCTGCGACTTGAATAACCGCGCCTTGCGCCACGGAACAAGCGTATTCGATGACACTGCGAAGTTCACGCAGGTTTCCTGGCCAAGGGTGTTGCTTCAACACCTCAAGCGTTTGGGCGCTTAAGCTGGGTTTGTCTTGTGTGGCCTGTTGCCCAGCATAAAGCCCAAACAAATGTTGAATCACCCAGGTCAAGTCTTGTCGCTCGCGCATGGGCGGGAGTTGCAAGCGCGCGCCAGCAAGACGGTAAAAAAGGTCTTCACGGAAACTGCCCTCGCGCACCATGAGGGAGAGATCTCGATGGCTGGCCGAGATCAGGCGGATATTGACTTTGATGGGCTGTTTGCCACCCACAGGCAAGACCTCTTGCTCGGAAAACACCCTCAGCAGCCGAACCTGTACCGACAAAGGCATGTCCCCTATTTCATCCAAAAATAAGGTGCCTTGATCCGCCTGTTGAATCAGCCCCATCTTGCCTTTAACCAGCGCACCGGTGAAGCTTCCTGGCGCATAGCCAAACAACTCGCTTTCTATCAAGCCCTCGGGTAAAGCTGCGCAATTAACCGCTACAAAGGGCTTGAGTCGGCGCGGGCTGGATTGGTGAATCGCCTTGGCAAAAAACTCTTTGCCGCAGCCCGTTTCACCCAAGAGCAACAGGCTAATAGGTGTGGGCGCTAACTTGGCGGCGTG
>CAMBXY010000088.1 GCA_945871945.1 Bordetella parapertussis | reverse complement strand
GGTTTGCGCAAGCGCCTGCGCCAGCTCAATGGGGGCTGTGCCTGGTTTTTGTTTTGCTAACCTTCGGCGGCTGGAACGAGGCGGCCTACATATCGGCCGAATTAAAGGGCGGCCCTCGCACCATGGTCTGGGTGATCTTGGCCAGCATGCTGACCTTAACGGTCATCTACCTGCTGGTCAACACGGCCTTGCTGTTGGGCTTGGGCTTGACTGGCTTGAGCCAAAGCAAAACCGCTGCAAGCGACCTGCTGGGCTTTGCATTTGGTCCGTTGGCGCAAAAAGCGCTGGGCTTGTTTGTGGCCATTGCTGCCTTGACCAGCATCAACGCCACCATGTTTGTTGGTGCTCGAACCAACTTTGCAGTGGGCAATGACTGGAAGGCCTTGCGCAAACTTGGGCAATGGCAACTGGACATTGGAAGCCCCAAACAAGCCTTGCTTTTGCAAGCTCTGATCAGCATTGGTTTGATTGCATTAGGCACGCAAGAGGCCGACGGCTTTTCTGCCATGGTTGAGTTTACCGCTCCCGTTTTCTGGGGCTTCTTGTTTTTGGTTGGTTTGGCCTTGCTGTGGCTAAGGCGCACAGATAAGCACACCACTCGCCCCTTCAAGGTGCCGCTTTACCCAGTGCTTCCCCTGATTTTTTGCGCCGCCTGTGCCTGGCTAACCTACTCCAGCGTCACTTATGCCATCTCACAAAATGCCATTCATGTTTCCATGGGGCTCATTGCCAGCGGCGTTTTGGCCCTGTTGATTTTGCGTGCGCGAGAAAAAACCCTAGAAGCTTAGGTCCTTGATTCGTCTTCATTCAGTCACAACTCAATGGCATTCTAAGATGTGTACAGAATGCATTGAGGGCGGTTTTCACAATGAACAATGAGTTTTATATTCAAGGCCAAGTAGCACTTATTACTGGAGGCAATGTTGGCATTGGACGTGTGACGGCCATTGAACTGGCAAAAAAGGGTTTTAAAGTCGTCATTGCGGGCCGTTCTCTTGAAAGAACGCAAGCTGTTTTAGATCACATCAAATCGCTTAGCGTTGATGAGCAACCCCTATTTCTTCCTTTAGATTTAGGAAGCCTTGCTTCAGTCAGAGAGTGCGCGCAACTTTTTAATCAACTCAATTTGCCCTTGCACCTCCTGGTCAATAACGCAGGTGTGGCTGGTCTGCGGGGCCTCAGCAAAGATGGTTTCGAGATGACTTTTGGCGTTAATCACTTGGGTCACTTTTTGCTGACTCAATTGCTGCTAGAAAAATTGCAATCGTCAGGCCCTTCTCGTATCGTCACGGTGTCAAGCCGAGCCCACAAGCGAACTGCAGGTATTGATTGGGACGCCTTGCGTCGGCCCACCCGTTCGTGGACAGGCATTCACGAATACGCGGTTTCAAAATTAGCCAATTTACTCTTCAGCGCAGAGCTGGCAAAGCGCGTTCAAGGAACTGCTGTATCCACATACTCTCTCCATCCTGGCGTTGTGGACACTGAAATCTGGCGAGCTCTGCCCAATTGGGCCCGCCCCTTGTTAAGGCTTCGTGGTTTTCTAACGCCAGAGGAAGGTGCTCTGACAACTTTGCACTGCGCAATGCATGCGCCCCAACAAGAGTCGGGGTTGTACTATGCAGATTCGAAACCCAGAGTGCCTGCAGCACTGGGGCAAGATTCTGAATTAGCGGCGGAGCTTTGGAGACGCAGCGAAGCTTGGGTTAGCCAAGATTAGGACAATTTATTCAGTTTTTGATTTGACAAAGCAAAGGAGTGCGATAAGCTCGTGTTGGTTTTGTAATCAGTTAAAGATGTCTCTGATGGATTGCTTTGCTACTTCTCAAAGGAGCCACCCATGCTTGTACGCCTCTTGTATGTCAGCCAACCAGTTGGCCCCGTTACGACGACAACGACTACCTTAATTTTAGAGAAATCTACTGCTCACAACAAAAAAGGAAATATCACGGGTGTTTTATGTCAAGGCTCAGGCTTGTGGTTGCAAGTCTTGGAAGGAGAAAGATCTCAAGTCAACTTGCTTTACGCTCGAATCATGGCCGATCGAATTCACCGAAATGTTGAACTGCTGTCGATGGAAGAGATTACGCAAAGACGTTTTGGGCAATGGTCTATGGCGCTTGTCTATTTGTCCAAAGACGACCCCATGGTTCAGATGGCCCATCCAGAATTTGACCCCTACACAGCTTCAGCCAAGGATGCGTTTTTTATCTTAGATGAACTGATTAAAACAGGCAGTCCAATTCTTAACACGTGATGAAGATTCTTGCATCCAAAATTTTGCATGCATTTGACCTGTTGGACACCTATTTTTAATCATGTGAAATACGCTGAAGCAATTCGCGTTTTAGAATTTTGCCGCTCAACGTCATTGGCATGTCAGCGACTACAGTGATAGCGGAGGGTCTCTTGTAGGCCGTCAAATGGGTGCGAGCATGTAACTGCAGGGCCGATGCATCTATCTCTATGCCAAACTTGGGCTCGACAAAAGCCAAAATTTCTTCGTTGCCATCTGCTGTCTTGCGGCCAATGACCGCTGCTTTTTGTACGCCGGGGTAATTCAACAGAACGGCTTCCACTTCGCCGGGGTAAACGTTAAAGCCAGAACGAATGATCATCTCTTTCAAGCGCCCCACCACCTGCAAAGCCCCATCGTCAGACTGACGCCCCAAATCGCCGCTGGCATACCAACCACCAGGCTTCATGACCTGCTCGGTAATGGTCTGGTCACGAAAGTAGCCCGGCATCAAACCCAAGCCGCGCATGTAAATTTCGCCTGTCTCGCCATGAGGCAGATCGTGGCCTTCGGCGCTCACAATGCGCAACTCGGCCCCCTCTACCAAGTAGCCCGCACTGACATCGTCACGCCATTCTCCCAAGCGGCACAGGGTCAATGCACCGGCGTATTCCGACAGACCATAGCCATGGTGCAAAGGCAATCCGAAACGGGCTTGCACGGCATTTTTCACATTCAAGTCAAGCGGTGCGGCGCCTGTGTACACATAGCGCAAATCAGGGGCAACGGGGTGCTCAATGCCTTGCGCGTCCAGCCAAGCCAGCAGGCGTGAGAACATGGCCGGTGGGCCTTGCAATTGCGTCATGCCCTGATGCGCCAAGGCCTCAAAGACATCCGCAGGGTCAAATTGGCTGCGCATCAGCAACCCGGAACGGGCGTAGATGGACGCCATGAGCACAGTGCCTAATCCGAAGATATGTGTCATTGGCAAATAGGCATAAGAGCGATCAGCCTTGCCCAATAGCCTTGACTGCGACGACACTTTGGCAAATTGCAACAAGCCGGCATGGGTCAGCATCACACCCTTAGGCTGGCCGGTGGTGCCTGACGTGAAAATGATGGCAGCGACAGATTCGGCAAGTTCGTCGGACTGCACGCTTGCATCGATTGCAGTGTGTGTGCGCAGCAAGCCTGGCAATATGCTGGGCAGCGTCAATTGCGCTTGCGCATGATGGCTTGCGGCCACAGACACGCCAGAGGTGAAATAAACCACGCGCGCATCAGCTTTGGCAACAAAGCCGGCCAATTCGCTTGCGCTCATGCGGGCGTTAACGCCGCAAATCCATGCCCCAACACGGCTGCAGGCCAAAATCAGAGCGACATGTTCAGGACAATTTTCTGCAACTACCAGCACACGATCGCCCAAACGCACATCACTTTGGCGCAACTCAGATTCGAGGGCGTCCACGCTGAAGGCCAATTCACCCAGCGTGATTTGACCTTGCTTCAGGTCAAGAAAGGGATGGTCGGGATCCTCTTGGACACGCTGATCAAACAGGTGATGAATGCGGGTTGGGTTCATGCGTTATTGAAAGCTCATGCCTTTGGTCACTTCGGCCCACAAGGCATGCTCTCGACGCATGCGCTCAGCCAAATCAACGCCTGTGCCACTCCAGATCACATAACCTTGATCGATCCAGCGTTTGCGTAAATCGGGGTCCTGCAGCGCCTTGGCTGCGGCCGTCTCTAATCGCTGCTGCAGTTCTGGCGACATACCCAAAGGGCCATAAAGCCCAAACCAACCGCCCACATCGTAATCACGCACACCCAACTCGGCCATACTCGGCAACTGCGGCAAGGCTGGGTTGCGTTCTTTAGAGGTAACGGCCAATGGCCGCACTTTACCGCCATCGATGTAGGCTTTGGCGCCGCCCACAATGTCAAACATCATTTGAATCTGCCCACCCATCACATCGGTCATGGCCGGCGCGTTGCCCTTGTAGGGTACGTGGGTCATGCTCACTCCCGCGCGGCGGGCAAACAACTCACCACTCAGATGGTTGGACGCACCCATGCCGGCCGAGCCATATGCCAGTTGACCCGGATTGGCTTTGGCAAAAGCCAACAACTCGGGCAAAGTTTTGAAGGGCTGATTCAGGTTGATCACCAACACATTGGCATAACTCAAAATAGGTGCCAGCGGCGTCATGTCTTTGAGCGGATCAAAGGTCATTGCCTTGAGCACATGAGGGGTGATGGTCATGGTGGGGCTGGCCGCGAAAAAAATCTCGCTGCCGTTTGGCGGGGACTTGACCACCGACTGCCCCGCCAAGGCACCACCCGCACCCGCCCTGTTTTCCACCACTACCGTTTGACCCAATTCGCGACTGAGTGCAGGCGCAAACACGCGGGCGGCAGCGTCCACAGGACCTCCAGCGACATAGCCCACGATGAGTTTGACGGTTGACGGCGCGGTTTGTGCGCCCACCCCCGACATGAACAAGGCCAATCCGATGGCCCATAAACTGCGCCTGAGAACAAGGGAAAAGAATGCTGTAGTCATGTTGCTTCCTGTGAATAAAAAAGTTGAATTCAAATGGGGTCCCAGCTGAACACATCGCCTGAACGTTCCAAATCAAAAAAGCTGGCTTTGAGTGCGGGCATAGCCTGATTCAGCACGGTTTGGGGCGTCCAACCTTCACTGCGATGAACCGAACGCAAAGGACGCGGCTGACTCATCAAAAATATTTCATTGTTGCGAACCGCAAATACTTGACCATTGACATGGGCCGAGTCATCACTCGCCAAGGCCACAGCCAAGGGCGCTATTTTGGCGGGCGTCATTTGCTTGATTCGGTCCACACGGGCCTGCTCTTCTGGCGTGTCGGTTGGGATCGAACCAATCATGCGACTCCATGCAAAAGGCGCAATGCAATTGGAGCGAACATTGAACTTGAGCATGTCCAGCGCAATCGATTTGGACAAAGCCGTGATACCCAACTTGGCGGCTGCATAATTGGCTTGACCAAAGTTACCCACCAAGCCGGAGGTGGAAGTCATGTGAATGTAGTTGCCACTTTCTTGCTCCTTGAAATAAGGGGCTGCAGCACGGCTGACGTAAAAGCCGCCATGCAAATGCACTTTCATCACCGCATCCCATTCGTCCACGCTCATTTTGTGGAAAAACCGGTCGCGCAAAATACCAGCGTTGTTGACCACCACATCAATGCGACCATAATTTTCCATCGCCGTCTGAATGATGCGGGTAGCGCTCAAGGGGTCGGAGACACTGTCGGTGTTGGCAACGGCTTCGCGGCCAAGCGCCTTGATCTCCTTGACCACTTGGTTGGCTGGGCCGGCACCAAGCCCCTCACCTGCGACAGACGCACCGATGTCATTGACCACCAAACGCGCCCCTTCTTGGGCCATCGCCAGAGCTATTTCGCGTCCAATACCACCACCGGCACCTGTTACCACCACCACTTTGTCTTGTAACAAACCTGGTTGATTCATTTCGTCACTCCTATAAGACATGACTGTTCTCGACATGATGTTTCGACTCAGATACTTGTGTTTTGAGCTCCTAGCCTAGCGAGCTAGATTTGAAACGAATAAATGCCTCTGAGTAAAGCATATATAAATTGTTTAGAAATGAAACCCTGAAAACTACCTAAGGCATTGATGGTCTTAAGTAATTGGTGTTGTGGTGGGTAGTCCAAGTTTCGAACTTGCGACCCTTGCAGTGTGAAGACTCCTTTAGACCACTACTTTCCTCAATGTATTCATTGAGTTAGCTGCTTCTTGGTAACTCAAAGTGTATAGAAGTAGTATGGTTGTGAAATTAAATTACTGCTGACTTTTTGAGCAACTACGGCCGGGTGGATGAGATAAACACTTGACAAGACGTACGTTTTTACGTACCTTCGCGAGAAGGAGTGAATTCATGAACACAGTCACCGCAAGCCAAGCCAGAGCAGGCCTCTATCGCTTGATTGATCAAACA
>CAMBXY010000087.1 GCA_945871945.1 Bordetella parapertussis | reverse complement strand
TTGGTGGGTGTGCATTACGTCGCCAAGCCTTGAGCTTCAGTTTTCTGCTCCTGCACCAGCCACTTGGGCTCGGTCGTCTCTCACTGCCGCTTCGCGTCAATGCTCGAGCCGGCCCGACCCAAATGACTGGCGCAGTGGAAGAAAGTATTTGCTTGCTTGTTAGCACAACGCGAATCGACACAGTGGGCTTGGACGCAAAGCGAACATTGACGCGAAGCGGCAGTGAGCGGCGGACGAGCCCGCTGGGGCGAGAGCGTGCAAATATGCGATTGCAAAAAAATCAAATGCTTCGCTCAAGCAGCATCGCATCGCCATAACTAAAGAAGCGATAACCCTGCGCAATCGCATGCCGGTACAGCGCGTGCATAGGGTCGAAGCCGGCAAACGCCGCCACCAACATCAGCAAGCTGCTTTTGGGCAAATGAAAGTTGGTGATCAACATATCCACCAACTGAAACTCAAAACCAGGCGTGATGAAGATGGCGGTGTCTCCTTCCAATTGACCCGTCAAAGCCCAACTCTCTAAGGTGCGTACCGTGGTCGTGCCCACCGCCACCACCCGCCCGCCGCGTGCTTGGCAGTCGGCAATGGCTTGAACGGTATTACTGGGAATGCTGTACCACTCGCTGTGCATGCGGTGTTCGGCAATGTTTTCGGTTTTCACTGGCGAGAAGGTACCCGCACCCACATGCAAGGTGACGCTGGCGCGTTCAACGCCCATATCGCTCAACTGCGCGAGCAAAGCGTCATCGAAATGCAGCGCGGCCGTGGGCGCTGCTGCCGCGCCGGGGTGTTTGGCAAACACGGTTTGGTAACGCGACACGTCCTCGGCGTTCATGCTGTGTTTATCGCGTTCGATATAAGGCGGCAGGGGCACATGGCCATGGGCTTGCATCAGCGCCAATGGCTGGTCGCTGAAAGCAAACCTGAACAGCGGGCCTTCGGCATCCGGCCAGCGTCCCAACAGCGTGGCGTTAAAAGCCACAGCTTTGCCGCTCGAATCGAACATGCTAAGCACGGTGCCCAACGGTGGTTTTTTGCTCACCTTCATATGCGCCACCACTTGATGCGGCGCTTCGCCTTCAGCCAAAGGCAAGACACGCTCTATCAACAACTCCAACTGCCCGCCGCTGGGCTTTTCACCAAACAAACGCGCCGGCACCACTTGTGTGTCGTTGAACACCAGCAAGTCGCCCGAGCGCAGCAGCATGGGCAGTTCTTTGAAAACGCGGTCTAGGGCCACAGGGCCACGCCCATCAAGCAAACGCGAGGCGCTGCGCTCGGGGGCAGGCGTTTGGGCAATATGTTCAGGGGGGAGGTGAAAGTCGAAATCGCTCAGTACGTACTGGCGTTCAAGAGAAAAAGTCATGTGCTTGAGGGCTTAACAGGCCCGTTCCAAAAAAGAAGATGTGGATTCTCGCATCGGCCCCCTTGGGGTATGGTGCAATACGGCATTCAAAGAGAACTTACCCAATGTTGAACTCGATTATTTTGATGGTGGTGCAAACCATTGCCAGTGTGTTGGCGGGGCTGTGCCTGTTGCGTGCTTATATGCAGTGGCATGGTCTGCGCATGGGTATGGGCAACAACATGGCGCCTTGGGTCATGGGCTTGACCGATTGGCTGGTGCTGCCTCTCAGGCGCGTCTTGCCCAAAGTCGGGCGGGTTGATTTGGGCAGTTTGTTGGCTGCATTTGCCATCATGCTGGTGCAAGCGGTGTTGTTGGCTTTGCTGTTTGGTGCTGGACTGAATCCCGTCTCGCTGTTGCTGGGCGCATTGATCGACTTATTGGCTTTGATCCTCTCATCCATGTTTTGGTTGCTGGTCATCGGTATTGTGGTCTCTTGGTTGCGGGTCGACGAGGCCACGGTGTACTGGTTGCAAAGTTTGGTCGAACCTTTGCTGCGCCCCATCAGGCGGTTTATTCCCACTGTGGGCGGGCTAGATTTATCGCCCATGGTGATGCTGCTGTTGATCAAGGTGTTGGAAATGGTGTTGCATGGCTGGCGCTGGGCCGTCTGAACCCCCTAGCGGCGCTGTCCGCGCTTTATCGATGCCGCAAAAAGCCTTGCGCAAAATGGGCTTGCTGCGTCCTGTGGATTTGGCCCTGCATTTGCCGTTTCGCTATGAAGATGAAACCCTTCTAAGCCAGCTGTCCGAGGCACGTGACGGCGAGGTGGTGCAAATCGAGGCGGTGGTGCAAAGCTGCCAAGTGGTGTTCAAACCGCGCCGCCAACTCCAAGCGGTGGTCGATGACGGCAGCGACACCTGCACGCTGCGCTTTTTTAATTTCTACCCCAATATGCAAAAGGCTTTGGAAGTGGGCCGCCATGTGCGCTTGCGGGGTGAGGTGCGTGGCGGCTTCATGGGCCGCACCATGATGCACCCCACAGTGCAAGCCGCAGGCGCGGCATTGGCTACTGCGCTCACCCCTGTCTACCCCAGCAGCGCCGAATTGCCGCAAGCGTATTTAAGAAAAGCCGTGCTGGGCGGTTTGGCGCAAGCGCTGCGAATGCAGGCCTTCACCGAAACCATTCCCACCCAGCACTTGCCAGCCCACAGTTGGGGCTTGGCACAAGCGCTGCAGTTTTTGCACCACCCCACACCGGATGTGTCCTTGGCGCAACTCGAGGACCACACCCATCCCGCTTGGCAGCGCTTGAAAGCCGAAGAGCTGTTGGCCCAGCAACTCTCGCAACTGCAATCCAAGCGCGAGCGGCAGTTGCTCAATGCCCCCATGCTGGCGCACAGCCAGACTCCCCAAGGCGTATTGGCACAGCTGCATGCAACGCTGCCTTTTCAATTGACACTGGCCCAGCAACGCGTGGTGAAAGAAATCGCCAACGACATCGCCCAAGCCATTCCCATGCACCGCTTGCTGCAAGGCGATGTGGGCTCGGGCAAAACTGTGGTCGCCGCGCTGGGTGCTGCGCAGTGCATAGACGCTGGGTGGCAGTGCGCTTTGATGGCACCCACCGAAATTTTGGCTGAGCAACACTTTCGCAAATTGATTGGCTGGTTGGAGCCCGTGCTCACGCCGTTGGGTTTGCAAGTGGCGTGGCTCACCGGCAGCCAAAAGAAAAAAGAGCGCGACGTCATGCTGGCACTGGTGGCCAGTGGCGAGGCGGCACTGGTGGTGGGCACACACGCCGTCATTCAAGACAAAGTGCAATTCAAGTCACTAGGCTTGGCCATCATCGATGAGCAACACCGCTTTGGCGTGGCGCAGAGGCTGGCCTTGCGGCAAAAATTGTCGGATGAACAAACCAACCCCAGCACGACTACCCCACGCGAACCGCATTTGCTGATGATGAGCGCCACACCGATTCCGCGTACCTTGGCCATGAGCTACTACGCCGACTTGGATGTGTCCACCATCGATGAGCTGCCGCCTGGGCGCACGCCCATCGTCACCAAGCTGGTGGCTGAGACGCGCCGCGATGAGGTGGTCGAGCGCATACGCTCGCAGCTCTTAGAGGGGCGGCAGATTTACTGGGTCTGTCCCTTGATTGAAGAAAGCGAGGCGCTGGATTTACACAACGCCACCGACACCCATTTGGCCTTGTGCCAAGCCCTGCCCGATGTGATGGTCGGCTTGCTGCATTCGCGCATGCCACTGGCTGAAAAAAAAGCCGTCATGTCTTTGTTTGTGCAAGGACAAATGGGCGTGCTGGTCAGCACCACCGTCATTGAGGTGGGTGTGGATGTGCCCAACGCCTCGCTGATGGTGATAGAGCACGCAGAGCGTTTTGGCCTCAGTCAGTTACACCAACTGCGTGGACGCGTTGGGCGAGGTGCGGCGGCATCGGCCTGTGTGTTGCTGTACTCCCTTGGCGAGTATGGCCGGCTCAGCGAAACGGCACGTGCGCGCTTAAGAGCCATGGCCGAGACGAATGACGGCTTTGAAATTGCCCGGCGAGACTTGGATATTCGTGGGCCGGGTGAGTTTTTGGGTGCGCGCCAGTCGGGTGCGGCATTGCTGCGTTTTGCGGATTTGGCGGTGGACACCGAACTCTTGGTTTGGGCGCAGCAACTCGCACCCCGCATGCTGGACCAGCACCCCGAAATGGCTCAGCGCCATGTCGAGCGCTGGTTGGGTGGAAAATCAGACTTTCTCAAAGCCTGAACCTATGACGCTCACCGAACTCAAATACATCGTTGCAGTCGCCCGCGAAAAGCACTTTGGCCGCGCCGCCGAAGCTTGCTTCGTGTCGCAGCCCACGCTGTCGGTGGGCATTAAAAACTTGGAAGAAGAGTTGCAAGTCAAGCTCTTCGAGCGCAATGCCAACGAGGTCACGGTCACGCCTTTGGGTGAAGAAATCGTGCGCCAAGCGCAAAGTGTGTTGGACCAAACCGCCAGCATCAAAGAAACCGCCAAGCGCGGCAAAGACCCGCTGTCGGGGCCGCTGCGCTTAGGCGTTATCTACACCATCGCGCCGTATTTGCTGCCCGAGTTGGTGCGCAACAGCATCGACTTGTTCCCGCAAATGCCGCTGATGTTGCAAGAAAACTTCACCGTCAAGCTGCTGGAGATGCTTCGCACCGGAGAGATCGACTGCGCCATCATGGCCGAGCCCTTTCCCGATGCGGGCTTGGCGGTGGCGCAGCTGTACGACGAACCCTTTATGGCCGCCTTGCCCAGCACCCACCCCTTGGCGCAGCGCGACAGCATCAGTGCCACCGAGCTCAAAGCTGAGACCATGTTGCTGTTGGGCAATGGGCACTGTTTTCGCGACCATGTGCTGGAGGTCTGTCCCGAGTTCGCCCGCTTTTCAAGCGATGCCGAGGGCATTCGCAAAAGCTTCGAAGGCTCGTCGCTGGAGACCATCAAGCACATGGTCGCTGCCGGCATGGGTGTAACGCTGGTGCCGCGCTTGAGCGTGCCCAAAGACGCCTTGTTGTCCAAGGTGAAAACGAAAAAAAACTTGGCTACCTATGTGCGTTATTTGCCCATTGTGGAGGGCGATGACGCGCCACCCACACGCCGAGTGGTGCTGGCTTGGCGACGCAGTTTCACCCGCTATGAAGCGATTGCGGCCTTACGCAACGCCATTGTTGCCAGCGAATTGCCGGGCGTACACCGTTTAGCCTGAGCGTTGCACTTGAACGCCATGACCGAACCACTGCCTCGCAGCCCCCTCGCGCTCTACCTCGACTTGATTCGCTTCAATCGCCCCGCCGGTTGGTTGCTGCTGCTGTGGCCGACACTCAGCGCCTTGTGGCTGGCCAGCGGCGGCTTTCCTGGCTGGCATTTGCTCGGCGTGTTTGTGTTGGGCACTTTTCTCATGCGCAGCGCTGGTTGCTGCGTCAATGATGTGGCCGACCGCGAATTCGACAAGCACGTCAAGCGTACCGCCCAGCGGCCCGTGACCTCGGGGGCCTTGTCGGTGAAACAAGCGCTGAGCGCTGGCGCGTTATTGGCTTTGTGCGCGTTTGCATTGGTACTCACCACCAACACGGTCACTGTGGCGTGGTCTGTGGTGGCGCTGGCCGTCACGCTCATCTACCCCTACGCCAAGCGCTTTTTCGCCATGCCGCAAGCGGTGTTGGGCGTGGCATTCAGTTTTGGCATCCCCATGGCGTTTGCCGCGGTGAATGGTGGCCCTCTCACACTGCTGGGCGTGTGGCAAGCCGTACCGCCCTTGGCCTGGGGTTTGTTGTTGGCCAATTTGTTTTGGGTCTTGGCTTACGACACCGAGTACGCCATGGTCGACCGTGACGATGATCTGCGCATAGGCATGAAGACATCGGCCATCACTTTAGGCCGCTTTGATGTGTGGGCGGTGCTGCTGTTTTATGCGGTCTATTTATTGGCCACGCTTTGGCTGCTTCAAGACCAATCCTTGGGTTGGCCTTTGTGGTTTGCCATGGAGATTGCCGCATTTCAAGCCCTATGGCATTTCGGCCTGATTTACAAGCGCGAACGCGAGGCTTGCTTTAAGGCCTTTCGCATGAACCATTGGCTAGGCGCCACTGTTTTTGCCGGCATTGCTTGGGGCCTGCATTTGCGCGTTGTGGTGGCGTGAACTTACCCGCCCAACTCCTGCCCCAAATTTTTCGCACGTTCTTGCGCCGCTTGCATGGCTTTCAATAAGATGGCGTGCAACCCTTTTTCTTGCATCACCGATAAGGCGGCAAACGTGGTGCCGCCCTTGGACGTCACCCGTTCTCTCAACACCGCAGGGGTTTCGCTGCTGCTGCGCGCCAACTCGGACGCGCCCACAAAAGTCCCCACCGCCAGTTGATGCGCTTGCGCTGGGG
>CAMBXY010000086.1 GCA_945871945.1 Bordetella parapertussis | reverse complement strand
CTCAGGCCGATGCTGGGTTGCAGACGGTGGAAGTTTGGGGCCGCGCACATGAGAAAAACCGCAACCGGCTCGCTCGAACACAAGGCCATTTTCAAGAATTTGTGTGATTCCGTTGCCTTGCAGTGTCTCACCTGCAGGTTTTTCCCATTTATCAACCAGAAAAGCATTGCCGTCAATGGCCGATATGGCCGAGGTAATGCTTTCTTGCAAGCCGAGTAAATAGGCTCTGACGGGGGCAAAAGAGGGGTTCATAGTCAATCCGGCCTGAAGTTGAAGACGGGGGCTTTAGCGTCGAATAGCTCGGTAGCCGATATCTCGGCGCATTTGCATGCCTTGAAAAAGTACTTTGTCGGCCAGTTCGTAAGCCCGGGTTTGCGCTTGTTTGACTGTGTCGCCCAAGGCCGTGACACACAAGACCCGTCCGCCGCTGGTGATCAGCTTGCCGTCCTTTTGTACAGTGCCCGCATGAAACACCATGGCTTCTTCGCTGTCCGGCCCCAGCCCACGTATCTCTTGCCCTAGCTCTGGTGTGGCTGGGTAGTTGGCAGCGGCCAATACAACGCCTAAAGCACAACGCCTGTCCCATTGCAGTTCGGTATTTGCCAACAAATGGGTGTCCGGATCGGTGGCTGTCCAAAGCAACTGAAGCAAATCGCTTTTAAGACGCATCATGATGGGCTGAGTTTCTGGGTCCCCCATTCGACAATTGAACTCAAGCACCAAAACTCTGCCAGCCCGGTCAATCATGAGTCCTGCATAAAGAAAGCCGGTGTAAGGGATGCCGTCTTGCTGCATGCCTTTAAGGGTAGGAAAAATCACTTCACGCATGACTTTGGCGTGAATTTCTGGCGTTACGACAGGCGCAGGGGAATAGGCCCCCATGCCGCCCGTGTTGGGGCCTTGATCGGCATCGAGCAAGCGTTTGTGGTCCTGTGATGTCGCCAGCGAAACGGCAGCCAAGCCATTGGCAACCACCATGAAACTGGCCTCTTCACCGTCTAAAAATTCCTCTATCACCACGCGCGCAACACCTTGCTGGTGTTGGACAGCGCCGTCATTGGCAAGCATGTGGTCAATGGCCGCATGCGCATCCTGCACATTCAGGGCAACCACCACCCCTTTGCCAGCAGCCAAGCCATCGGCTTTGACCACAATGGGCGCGCCTTTGGCGTCGACATATGCATGGGCTTGAGCGGCATCCTCAAAGACTTGGTAATCCGCTGTGGGGATGCCGTGTTTACGCATAAAGGCTTTGGAAAAAACCTTGGAGCTTTCAAGCTGCGCGGCGGCCTGCGTGGGCCCAAAGATGCGTAAGCCATGTTGACGAAATTCATCGACTATGCCTGCGGCCAAAGGGGCTTCGGGGCCCACCACGGTCAGGTCAATGCCGTTGGCCAAGGCCCATTCCCGCAATACCACTTTGTCGGTGAGAGCTAAATTGGTCAGGTCTTTGTGAGAGGCGGTTCCACCATTACCAGGTGCCACATAAATGCGCTGGACTAGCGGGGACTGATTAAGTTTCCATGCCAAGGCATGTTCTCGACCGCCGCCACCAACCATGAGTATTTTCATAGCGCGGCGTTATGAAAAACCTCTTGAACATCGTCAAGTTCTTCAAGAGCATCAATGATTTTTTGCATTTTCAGTCTGTCATCGTCATTCAATTCGATGCTGACTTCGCTTCGAAAAGTGACTTCAGCCATGCCCGCTTGCAAACCTGCTGCATCGAGAGCCGCTTTGACTGCCTCAAAGGCTGTCGTCGGGGTTAAGACTTCAACGGCGCCATCTTCATCGATCAATACATCGTCAGCACCCGCTTCTAAGGCGGCCTCCATGACGGCATCTTCAGATGTACCTGGTGCGAAGATCAGTTGGCCACAGTGTTTAAACTGAAAAGCAACCGATCCCTCGGTGCCTAAGTTGCCCCCATGTTTGTTCAAGGCATGGCGCACCTCGGCAACGGTGCGCACCTTGTTATCGGTCATGGTGTCAACCATCAGTGCGACGCCGCCCACACCATAAGCTTCATAGCGTATTTCTTCATAGTTCACGCCTTCCAAATTGCCCGTGGCTTTGTCAATATTTCGCTTGACAGTGTCTGCTGGCAAATTAACCGCTTTGGCCTTTTCAATTGCCAAACGCAAGCGCGGATTGGCGCTTAAATCTGCACCACCCGTGCGCGCGGCCACCATGATTTCACGAATGACGCGAGTCCAAACTTTGCCGCGTTTTTCATCTTGACGGCCCTTGCGGTGCTGTATGTTGGCCCATTTGCTATGTCCCGCCACGCTCAGCCAGCCTCAGCTTCTTCGGGTTCGGCTGGCTCAGATTTTGACGCTCTGGATTCTTTTTTGGGCAAAGGTTGAATATCGAGCAAAACCTCATCTTTGTCATCGATATCCACCGTCAATCGACCGCCTTCTGTGAGACGGCCAAACAACAATTCATCGGCCAAAGCACGGCGAATCATGTCTTGTATGAGTCTTTGCATGGGTCGGGCGCCCATGAGTGGATCAAAACCTTTTTTAGCCAAAAACTTGCGCAACACGTCGGTGAAAGTGACATCGACTTTTTTCTCGGCTAACTGGGTTTCCAGTTGCAGCAAGAATTTGTCCACCACACGCATGATGACCAATTCGTCCAAGGCCTTGAAGCTGACGGTGGAGTCCAAACGGTTACGGAATTCAGGGGTAAACAAACGTTTGATATCGGCCAACTCGTCACCCGCTTCACGCGCATTGGTAAAGCCTATGGTCGACTTGTTCATGGTCTCAGCGCCCGCATTGGTCGTCATGATGATGATGACGTTGCGAAAATCAGCCTTGCGTCCGTTGTTGTCGGTCAAGGTGCCGTGGTCCATGACTTGAAGCAGCACATTGTAAATATCGGGATGGGCTTTTTCAATCTCATCGAGCAGCAACACGGAATGCGGTTTTTTGGTGACCGCTTCTGTGAGCAATCCGCCTTGATCGAAACCCACATAGCCGGGAGGCGCGCCAATCAGTCGGCTAACCGCGTGTCGCTCCATGTACTCAGACATATCGAAGCGAATCAACTCGATACCCAAGATGTAAGCAAGCTGCTTGGCTGCTTCGGTCTTGCCGACACCTGTGGGGCCACTGAACAAAAAGGAACCAATGGGCTTATCGGCTTTGCCCAAACCTGAGCGCGCCATTTTGACCGCAGAGGCCAAAACTTCAAGCGCCTTGTCTTGACCAAAGACCACGCTTTTGAGGTCACGCTCTAAAGTTTGCAATTTTCCGCGGTCATCGTTGGAAACGCTGGCTGGCGGTATGCGCGCAATTTTTGCGACGATATCTTCAATTTCTGTTTTGCTGATGGTCTTTTTGCGCTTGGACACCGGCAAGATGCGCTGTGCAGCGCCAGCTTCATCGATCACATCGATGGCCTTGTCTGGCAGGTGGCGGTCGTTGATGTACTTCGCGCTTAACTCTGCTGCAGCTTGCAGCGCCGCTAAAGCATATTTCACACTGTGGTGCTCTTCAAAACGCGACTTCAAGCCCTTGAGAATATCAACCGTTTGCTCTACGGTAGGTTCGACCACATCGATCTTTTGGAAGCGACGGGAAAGTGCCGCGTCTTTTTCAAAAATACCTCGGTATTCAGTGAAAGTGGTCGCTCCAATGCACTTCAATTGACCCGAACTCAAAGCGGGCTTGAGTAAATTAGAAGCGTCCAAGGTGCCGCCAGATGCGGCGCCTGCGCCAATCAAGGTGTGGATTTCATCAATGAACAAAACCGCATTCGGTTTATCTTTCAAAGACTTCAAAACGCCTTTGAGACGCTGTTCGAAGTCACCGCGGTACTTGGTACCGGCCAGCAATGCGCCCATGTCCAAGGAATAGACCTGAGAATCAGCCAAAATTTCTGGCACTTCTTTCTGGGTGATGCGCCAAGCCAAGCCCTCGGCAATAGCGGTTTTGCCCACACCCGCTTCTCCGACCAACAAAGGATTGTTTTTGCGGCGACGGCAAAGAATTTGAATCACACGCTCAACTTCGTATTCGCGCCCGATCAGCGGATCGATCTTGCCTTCTTTAGCCAGCTGATTCAAGTTTTGGGTGAATTGCTCCAAAGGAGATGCTTTGTCAGACTTATCGTTGGATTCTTCGTTTTCTGAGGGAGACGCATCTGCGCTTTTGGTCGGCTCTTGCGGGTCATTTTTCTTTATACCGTGGGCAATGAAATTAACCACGTCTAAACGGGTCACACCTTGCTGGTGCAAGTAGTAAACCGCATGCGAGTCTTTTTCTCCAAAAATCGCTACCAACACATTGGCGCCAGTGACTTCTTTTTTGCCGTTTCCCGTCGACTGCACATGCATGATGGCGCGTTGAATCACACGCTGAAAGCCAAGCGTTGGCTGGGTGTCAACTTCGTCCGAACCGGCGACTTGCGGCGTGTTGTCTTTGATGAAGTTGGAAAGCGATTTACGCAAGTCGTCAATATTGGCCGAACAAGCGCGAAGAACTTCTGCGGCGCTGGGGTTGTCCAGCAAGGCCAACAGCAAATGCTCGACGGTGATGAATTCATGCCGCTGTTGCCTGGCCTCTACAAAGGCCATGTGTAAGCTGACTTCAAGTTCTTGGGCGATCATGAGAATTTCCTTCTGGCGGTCTCTGTAGGTTTAACTGTATATGGAAACGATGTTCGATTATTCAATGGGTTCAACCACGGCTTGCAACGGGTGTCCGGCTTGATGGGCGGAGTCTTGGACCTGATCAACTTTGCTGGTAGCAACATCTCGTGTGTAAACCCCACACACCCCTTTGCCATCCAAATGGATTTTCAGCATGATTTGGGTAGCGGCTTCGCGGTCTTTGCCAAAAAATTCTTGCAACACCATGACCACAAACTCCATGGGAGTGAAATCATCGTTGAGCATAACCACTTGGTACATCTGGGGCGGTTGGGTTTTTTGGGTGCGCCGCTCAAGCACCACTGAGTCGGAATCCCCAGTTCTGGCCGGGGTAATGTCAGGTTTAGAAGGATTTGTTGCCATGCGCCCATTCTATCGGTGCCCTTAAAGAGCCAAAGTATTTTGAAAATTGTCCGAGAAAAAATGGAAAATTATTAAAAACTTCTTTACAAAAAAAGAAAACTATATTCTAATATTTTAGTATTCATTTAGTTTATATAATAGATAATTAACAGGTATATAAAAGGAGAGTTCCATGGCTTTTGGCATTGTGAAATGGTTTAACAACCACAAGGGTTTTGGCTTTATCGAGTCCTCAGAAATAGGTCAGGATGTATTTGCTCATTTCAGCCAAGTCGATATGACGGGCTTTAAAACACTACAACAAGGCGCCAGCGTCATGTATGAACTCATTGAAGGCCCTAGGGGATGGATGGCTCAAAATATCAAAGTCATTGCCGCACCAGCCGGTCCCGACGAAGCAGTTGAACCCCGTGTAAGCACCAGAAACTCAGGATTGAGAACCCCTCAATTCGGCGCAAGTTTGAGCGCTCAACGCCTTTGAAAACTTTGGAAAACTTTGGAAAAACCCAAAGAGCCGCTCACATGTGGTCAATCATTACCTGACCAAAACCTGAGCAACTGACTTGGGTAGCGCCCTCCATCAGGCGCGCAAAGTCATAAGTCACCTTCTTGCTGTGAATGGATTTTTCCATCGAAGCAATAATCAGATCGGCCGCTTCGGTCCATCCCATGTGACGCAGCATCATTTCTGCAGACAAAATGAGGGATCCTGGGTTCACATAGTCCTTGCCTGCATACTTTGGCGCGGTCCCGTGTGTGGCTTCAAAGCAAGCCACCGAATCAGACAAATTGGCACCTGGGGCTATGCCAATGCCACCCACTTGAGCCGCCAAAGCGTCTGAAATGTAGTCGCCATTGAGGTTCAAGGTGGCAATCACGCTGTACTCCGCAGGACGCAGCAAAATTTGCTGCAAAAAAGCGTCAGCAATGCTGTCTTTGACAATGATTTCTTTGCCGGTTTTAGGGTTTTTAAATTTGCACCAAGGACCGCCGTCAATCAACTCTGCGCCAAACTCTTTTTGCGCCAATGCGTAAGACCAGTCACGAAACCCCCCCTCGGTGTATTTCATGATGTTGCCTTTGTGAACGATGGTCACATTGGGCTTATCGTTGTCGATGGCGTACTGAATGGCTTTGCGAACCAAGCGCTCGGTTCCTTCGCGTGAAACAGGTTTGATGCCAATGCCCGAGGTGTTGGGAAAGCGGATTTTGGTGACACCCATTTCGTCAATCAAGAATTTGATGAGTTTTTTGACTTTGTCGCTCTCGGCCTCGTATTCGATGCCCGCGTAAATATCTTCTGAGTTCTCGCG
>CAMBXY010000085.1 GCA_945871945.1 Bordetella parapertussis | reverse complement strand
GGGCTGGCCCCCGCCCACACCGAGGGCCACAGCTGCCAACCCAAGCGCTTGGCCGCGTCAATGAAGCCCCCCACCGGAATGTTCACCCCAGTGAACTGGGCTTGCATGGCTTGGCCGCGTATAAAAGCTGGAAATGCATCGCCTCGGTTGAACGCGGCCCAGTCTGCCAAGCTGGGCGCAAAGGTATTGGTCTCGTGCTGAAAGCCCGCGATAAAAACCTGGGTCATGCAGCCGCCCCAGGCGCGCTCGCCATCAAAGCTTGGGTATAGGCGTGTTGGGGTTGCGCATACAACATGGCGGTGTCGCCTCGCTCGACGATTTCACCTTGGTGCATGACAATGACGCTGTCGCACAATTGCGCCGCCACCCGTAAATCATGAGTGATGAATAACAAACCCAAGCCATACTGCTGCTGCACTTGCCGCAACAGTTGCAAGATTTGCGCTTGCACCGACACATCCAGCGCACTCACCGCTTCATCGGCCACCAGGACCTGCGGTCGGCAGGCCAAAGCGCGGGCAATCGCGATGCGCTGGCGTTGCCCGCCACTGAACTGGCGCGGGTAGCGCGTCATGGCCTGCACCGGCAGTTGCACTTGCAGCAAAAGTTGTTCGGCCAAGGCTATGGCCTCGGCACGGGACATGCCAAAGTTGCGCGCGCCTTCAATCAAAGACTCGCCCACCGTCATGCGCGGGTTCAGCGATCGGTTGGGGTCTTGAAACACCACTTGCACACGGTGGCGCAGGGGACGTAACCCAGCTTCTGGCAAGGTGGCAATTTCGTCGTCGCCCCAAAAAATATCGCCGCTGCTGGGGTCGACCAAGCGCAACACACAACGCGCCAGTGTGGACTTGCCCGAACCCGATTCACCCACAATGCCCACCGTCTCGCCGGCTCGCAAGCTCAAGCTGGCGTCATGCAAAGCGCGTGTGGATACAGCTTGCCCCCAGGCACTGTCATAGGTTTTGCCCAAGCTCACAGCACGCAACAAAGGCGGCGTGTCAGCAATCTGGCGTGCAGGCGGCGGCGTCATGCTGGGCACCGCCGCCAACAAATCGCGGGTATAGGCTTGCTGGGGAGAATGCAGCACTTGCTCGCGGCTGCCCAACTCCACCGCCTCGCCGCGGTGCATCACCAGCACTTGGTCGGCGATGTCAGCCACCACGCCCATGTCATGGGTGATGAACAACACCGCGCTGCCGGTTTCTTGCTGCAAAGTTTGAATGAGTTGCAAGATGTCTTTTTGGGTGGTGACGTCGAGTGCGGTGGTGGGCTCGTCACAAATCAAAAGCGCAGGCTTCATGACCATGGCCATGGCAATGACGATGCGCTGTCGTTGCCCGCCGCTTAATTGGTGCGGGTAGCTGTGCCACATGCGCTCAGGCTCGGGCAGTCGCACCTGCGCCAGCATGTGCAATACCGCTGCGCGGCGTTGGCTGGCGGAGTCGCGGGTGTGGGTACGCAGCAGCTCATCGATTTGCTCGCCGCAGCGCATCACCGGGTTGAGCGCGGTCATCGGTTCTTGAAACACCATACCCATGGCGCGAGCGCGCAAGCTGCGCAAACGCGCTTGGCTGGCGTCCAGCAAGGACTCGCCTTGCAACTTCAGACTGCCGCCCGCCACTTTCAACTCAGCATCCAGCAGTCCCATGATGGTGGTGGCCAGCACCGATTTGCCCGAACCCGACTCGCCGACCACGCACAAGGTTTGCCCCGCGTGCAGTTGCAAACTGATGTTGTGCAAAGCCATGGGGCGGTCCGCGCCGGTAGGCAGTGCCACGCTCAATTTGTCGATATGCAAAACCAGCTCAGCCATCAACCCACCCGCTTGGCAAATTTAGGGTCCAGCACATCGCGTAAACCATCGCCCAACAAATTGATGGCCAACACCGTGGGCACCAAGAACAGGGCGGGGAACAGCACATTGCCCGGCTGCTGGCTGAACTGCACCCGACCCTCGGCCATGATGTTGCCCCATGTAGGTACATCGGGGGGCAGGCCCAGACCCAAGAAACTCAAAATCGCTTCGGTCAACACCGCAGACGCGGCCACAAACGTGCCTTGCACCAACAAAGGTGCCATGGCATTGGGCAAGATATGTCGCCACAAAATGACCGCGGTAGGCGTGGCCAAAGCACGGGCGGCTTCCACATAGGGTTCTTCGCGCAGGGTCAGCACCAAGGAACGCACCAAGCGGGTGACACGCGGCACTTCGGGTATGGCAATTGCAATCACCACGGTTGCCACATTCGCACCCATTGCCGCCACCAAAGCGATGGCCAACAGCACCGCGGGTATGGCCATCAAACCATCCATGAAGCGCATGAGCAGCATATCGACGCTGCGAAAATAGCCGGCCAACATGCCGCACAACCCACCCAAACCCAGCGCTAACACAGCGGTGGCAATCCCCACCACCAAAGAGACACGGCTGCCATACAGCACGCGGCTGTACATATCGCGGCCAAAATTATCTGTGCCCAGCCAAAAAGTGTGGGCCACCACCTGACCATCAGGCAAAGCAAATTCAGCCGCAAGACCCGCGGCTTTGTTGATGTGGTTGGCATCCATGGCGGCGGGGTCGACGGTGCCCAGCCAAGGCGAGAAAAGTGCCACCATCACCATGAAGGCCAACACCGCCACGCCAAAGCGCACCGAGCCGTGGTCCCACAAGCGGCGTTGCAGCGTGGCCATCAGTGGCGAATCCTCGGGTCTAAAAAAACATAGCTCACATCGACCAGCAAATTGATGAACACATAGCTGAAGGAGAAAAACAGCACCAGCCCTTGAATGACGGGAAAGTCGCGGTTGAGCACCGCGTCGACGGTCAGCGAACCCAAGCCCGGAATCGCGTAAACGGTTTCTGTGACCACCACCCCGCCGATGAGCAAAGCCACGCCAATGCCAATCACCGTCACGATGGGTACCGCCGCGTTCGCCAAGGCATGGCGCAACAGCACCGCCATCTCGCCAATGCCTTTGGCGCGTGCGGTGCGGATGTAGTCTTCGCTCAAAGCTTCAGATACGCTGGCGCGGGTCATGCGCGCAATCAAGGCGATATAGATGGTGCCCAAGGTCAGCCACGGCAAGATGAGTTGGCGCAACCAGTCCCACACGCTGCCCGCTTGCGCCCCGAACAAGGGCTTATAGCCTTGCACCGGCAACCATTGCAATTGAATTGCAAACACATAAATCAAGCCATAGGCAATGACAAACACCGGCACTGAAAAACCCGCCACCGAAAACGCCGACAAAGCACGGTCTAGCCAGCCGCCCATGCGCCAAGCCGCCAAGGTGCCCAGCGGCACCGCCACGCACACCGCCAACAAAGCCGTGCCTATGGCCAGCGACAAACTGGGCTCCATGCGCTGGGCAATCAGCTCAAGCACCGGCTTGCCCAAATAATAGGAATAACCCAAATCGCCTTGCACCACCTTGCCCAGCCAAATGCCGTATTGACTGATGAGGTTGCCGTCCAGCCCCAACTGGCTGCGGATTTGGGCGATGTCCTCGCTGGTGGCGTTGTTGCCGGCAATCACCGCAGCTGGGTCGCCGGGGGCCAATCGCAGGATGAGAAACACCACCACCGAGACCACCCACAACACGGGCAGCACCGCCAGCAAACGACGCAGCAAAAATGAGGCCATCAGTTTTTGCTCAAACCCCACATCACCGGAACACCTGCGGTTTGCAACATGCCACTGACGTTGCTGCGCAAAGCGGTGGGGTTGCGGTATTGGCCCAGCGGCGCAAAGGCGGCGGTTTCAAACACCAAGGCTTGAATGGCGGAGGCGATTTTTTTCTGCTCGGGGCCTTCATGGGCGCGGGCAAATTTGGCTTTCAAGTCTTCGATGCGCGGCTCGTCTTGCCAGCCAAACCAACCCGTGGCTCCTTTGGCATTCAGCATGGCGCTGGTCAATGGGCTGCCAATGTCTTGCGCAGTCCAAGTGGTGAAAAACATATTCCAGCCGCCTTGCGTAGGTGGCTCTTTTTTGGCGCGCCGTGCCACCAATGAGGCCCAGTCCATTTGTTGCAAATCTATCTTGAAACCAGCGGCCTCAAGTTGCTGCTTGGCCACCAGGGGCAGCTTGGTGATGGCCGCCAAGTCGGTGGGACGCATCATCACAATAGGCGTGCCGTCGTAGCCGGCTTCCTTTAACAACTCCCGCGCTTTGGCGGCGTTAGCCACCCCAGTGAAATAGCTGGTGCTCTCATCTGCCAAGGGGGTGCCGCAAGGGTAAATGCTTTTGCAAGGCCGCACCAAGTCGGGGATGCCAACCTGGGTATTGATGAAGGCCTGCTGGCCTACAGCAAGCATGGCGGCTTGGCGAATTTTCACGTTGTTAAAGGGCGCATGCAGGTGGTTAAAACGCATCACAAACTGGTAGCCCGCCGGCGAGAAATCGTCCACCTTGACGCCAGCGGTTTTTTTCAAAGACTCGTATTGCTCGAAACTGGGTTGCTCCACCATATCAACCTCGCCGGCTTGCAGCGCATTGAACTGGGTTTGCGGGTCGCGGATGATGACCCATTCCACACGCTCAAAGTTGACCGGGCGTCCACCGGCCAAGCCACTGGGCGCTTCTTTGCGCGACACATACTTGGGGTTGCGCACATACACCGCCACCGAGCCGGGCTTGAACTCATCGACCTTGAACATGAAAGGGCCCGAGCCAATGTGCTCTTTGATTTGCTCGGTGCCAGGTGTAGCCGCAATGCGCGCGGGCATGATGAAAGGCACATTGCTCGATGCTTTGCCCAATGCGTCGAGCACGATGGCGCAAGGCTCTTTAAGAATAAAGCGAAAGGTGTTGGCGTCGGGGGTCTCAATTTTCTCGATAAAGCCAAACAATATGCCGCCCATGGCGTCGCGACTCGCCCAGCGCTTGAGCGACGCTGCTACGTCTTCGCTGGTCACGGGCTTGCCGTCATGAAACTCTAAGCCGGCGCGCAGCTTGAAAGTCCAGGTCTTGCCGTCTTTGGCAGTGGCGAAGCTTTGCACCATTTGAGGCTGTATATTGCCTTTGGCATCCTCAGAGAACAAGGTGTCGTAAATCATGTAAGCATGGTTGCGGGTGACGTAAGCGGTGGTCCAGATGGGGTCGAGTACCGCCAAATTGGCATGCGGCACAAAGCGAAACACTTTGTTGGCGGGCAAGGTGTTTTGGGCGACTGCTGTGGCTCCCAGCATGCCAAGCATTCCTGCCACCACCACTGCTTTCAAAAAACTACGCCGCATATCTATCCCCTTGTTGGCCCAAGCTACATTTAAAGCTCAATATAAGCGATTCTCTTTTGAATGGGCTCACGCATGCTTGTTACCGAACTCAGCGCCGACGAACTCTCCCAAGCCATTCATGGCAAGCAGGTGTCTTGCCGTGAAGTGATGCAAGCCTTTTTACAGCGCATTGAAAGCCTGAACCCGCGCTTCAACGCCTTGGTCAGCCTGCAAGACCCGGCCACACTTGTGGCGCAAGCCGATGCCTGCGACGCCGATCTTGCCCATGGCCATTCACGTGGTTGGATGCATGGTTTTCCCATAGCCTTAAAGGACTTGGTGGATGTGGCGGGCATTCCCACCACCTGCGGCTCACCCCTGTTGCGCGACAACATCCCCCATGAAGACGCTCTGCTAACGCAACGCTTAAAGGCAGCAGGCGGCATTGTGATTGGCAAGACCAACACCCCCGAATGGGGTTTGGGCTCGCACACCTTCAACGAAGTCTTTGGCACCACCCGCAATGCTTACAACCCCACATTCAGCGCCGGCGGCAGCAGTGGCGGTGCAGCCGTGGCTTTGGCGCAGCGCTTGCTGCCCATAGCGGATGGCTCAGACTTCATGGGCAGTTTGCGCAACCCCGCGGCTTGGAACAATCTGTTTGGCCTGCGCCCCTCGCAAGGGCGGGTGCCCGCTTATCCTGCTGGCGATGTGTGGGTGAGTCAACTCGGTACCGACGGCCCCATGGCCAGAAGCATGCGCGACTTGTCGCATTTGCTGGAAGTGATGGCCGGTTTTGATGCTCGCTCACCTTTGTCGCTGCCCAGCCTGCCGCCCGGGTTTGCAACTTCGTTGCAGCCCAAGGCCAAAGGTTTGCGCATAGGCTGGTTGGGCGATTTGAATGGCTATTTGCCCATGCAAGCCGGTGTGTTGCAGGCTTGCGAAGACGGCCTTCGCCGTTTGGAGGGCTTGGGATGTCAGGTGGAGCCCGTGAGCTTGGGGTATTCCCCCGAGTCTGCTTGGCAAACCTGGCTGGCTTGGCGACGCGTGCTGACCGCTTCGCGCATCGCACCCATGGTGGCCAAGGGGCGCTCACTTGTGAAGCCCGAAGCGCTGTGGGAGTTTGACCAAGCCGCCGGTATGAGCGCCAGCGATTTTTTAAC
>CAMBXY010000084.1 GCA_945871945.1 Bordetella parapertussis | reverse complement strand
TGGTGCATGTTCATCCCAATTGGTAGGCAGGCAAAGACAAAATCACATGCAAGGTGTTGCGTAGTGCGTCTTCCATGTAACTGTCGGCGGCGGCAAGGTCTGAGGTGCCCAAGTCTTGGCTCAGCATGGCAGCAATTTGGGCTTGCACACTGGCATCGACTTTCACCGACACAAAACGCTTGACCAGATACGCCACAGCTTCATGGGTGGTTTTGCATTTGGCTTGGCGCAGCATGGCTGACAGACTCAGCTTGGCAGGGCTTCGGTCTATGGGCTTGACGTTTTCTATGGCTTTGCGCCATGCGTTGTAACTGGCCAAGCGCGTATTGAAATCTTCATCGCGGTCGCCTTGGTTAGACATGGACATCTCGCCCGTGTTTTTACCCACGGGCTTGGTGGCGGTGGTGATGTCTTGACCTTGCGCCAATTGGTCTGCCACTGAAGTGATTTGGTACAGGCCATTGGGCACTCTATCGGGTGCTACAAAGTCTATGGGCGGGTAAACAGTGTCATAAATCACATTGCCCCTTGCCAACAACAGCCCAGGGGTGATCCAACTGCGCCCATGCGCCCAGCCCGCCACATTGGGTGGATAGAACAATTTTTGCCCCAGCATTTCCGACTGCTGGTTGAAGTCGGGCAGACCCGGTACGGTTTTAAGGCCCAATTTTTTATAGGTGGAAATCAGCAACTCCACAGGCGGTTTGATGCGGGTGGCAACCGTTGCCTCGCTGTAAAAGTCTTTAGACAATAAAACCTTTTCCATGAAGACCGCAACGTCGTAGTCTGAGTCGCGAAGCAACTTGCCCAGTTGTTGCTGGTAAAGAGGCGACAAATCTTCTCGCACAAAGTAGCGGTACAGCTTGCCTGCTAAAAATTCAGCCGTGACGGGCTGGGCCAACAAAATATCAATCACCTGCTCGCCATTGAAAGGCCCGGTTTTCTGCAGAACTGTTTTCAAGCCGTCGTCGTGCTGCGTTGGGTTGATGACAAATTTCAAACCTTGGTAGTTCCAGCCTGTGAATGCTCGTGCAGCTTCTTGAATGTCTTGTTCGCTGTAGTTGCCCACACCCATGGTGAACAGCTCCATGATTTCACGGGCAAAGTTTTCGTTGGGTGCGCCCTTGAGGTTGGCGGCTGCATCAAGGAAGGCCAGCATGGCGGGGTCTTTGGCCACAGCCACCATCAAGTGGCGAAATTTCCCGTTGGCATGTTTACGCAATACATTGTTTTGCACATACAGCTTGCGGTAGTCGCGCACCTTTTCTTCGGTGGTGGCAAAGTGACCGTGCCAAAACAAAGTTAATTTTTCTTGAAAAGGACGCGGCGAGGTGAGCATGCGGTTGGCCCACCAGTAGCCCAAGCGGTGGGTTTCCAAGCGTGAAGCCCTGAGCCAGTACAAATAGCGGTCAGCCACTTGTTGCACTTGCCTGTTGCCTGCGGGCTTGACTTTCACGCCCAAGGCTTGACCCGTGGCTTTGGCCAAGTCGGTGGCTGCGGGGCGGGACGCTGCAAAAGGCTCGAGACCCGCATCGTGCGATCCCGAGTCTTCAAAGGGCTTGAACTTGTCGGGTGTGGCTTGGTAGCGCACCAAGCGACGCACGGCTTGCGCGGGTGTCAATTGGGCCAGCTGTTCAATCTCTTTCGGTGTTGCGCCAAAGCCTGCACGCTCAAGCAAATGTTGTGCGCGTTCGTAATTCCATTCGTGCTTTGGCAAGGGCTGCAGATCGTTGAGCCAAGGGTCTGCAGCTTGGGCAGTGACTGCCAAGCTACTCAGTAACATGGAGCTCCATAGGAGCTTTGCAAAGGGCAAGCGGTGTAGTGTCGTCATGCCAAAAATCATAACCTTACAAGCCTTGGGAATTCTCATGAAAATCGCTAGCCGTATTTTGTTTGTCATTGCCTGCTTGATTGCAGCTTCATCGGTTTTGTTGGCCGCTTATGTGGCGCACATGGGTGAGGGTTTGAGCCCCTCAGCTTTGAAATCGGTGCAGTCCGCATTGCAAATGCTGCACATCCATGTATTGGCGATGCTGGGGGTTTGTGCTGTCGCCTTGCTGCACCAAGCCAGCAAAGTTTTGCTCTTGTCTGCAGCCTTGTTTTTGTTGGGTTTGCTGATGTTCAGCATCAACATTTGCTTGATACACCTGGGCGGCATCACTTTCTTTCGAGCCGTTACGCCTTACGGAGGCATGGCGTTTATGGCTGCTTGGTTGAGTCTGGCAGTGTGGGGACTTCGCGTACCTCGGCTTCAATGATGTCTTCGTTGGCGCTGCCTCTGCGCATGTGTTGCGCGGCTTGTTTTTTCCATTGACGGTAGCTGCTGAAAATCACCGCGATCTGCGGTTTTTTTCCCGTGATGAGCCAGCGCAGCAGGCCAAGCGTGAGGCCCAACAGCGAGAACAGCAACACCATCATTAGCATGAAGCCTGCCATTAAAAACAAAAATATGCGTACCAGCCAATTCATGTGAGTGCTTTAAGGTGAGGCCGTCAAACTGACGTGCGCCTATTGTCGTTGACGGCATGGGTGAAACCTTGAGGGACTTTGGCTCTAAACTGCATGTCATTCTTTCAAGGACACCATCATGCCAAAAGCCTATTTGTTAAGCGTTTACCAAGAAACCAAAGATGCGCAAGCGGTTGCCGCCTATGCCAAGCTGGCCATGCCCGCCATACTGGCTGGGGGAGGCGTATTTTTGGCTCGCGGTATGCCGGCCGCTGTGAAAGAAAGCGGCAAGATGGAGCGCACTGTGCTCATCGAGTTCGCCGATTTGGCTTCAGCCTTGGCGGTGTACGACAGCCCCGCCTACCAAACTGCTCTGGTGGCTTTAGGCACAAACGCCGTGGTACGAGATATGCGCATCATCGAGGGTGTCTGAGCATGACGGCCTTGAGTCAACGTGCGCAAAGTCTGGGCACTGAAAACGCCTTCGTGGTGTTGGCCGAAGTCAATAAGCTGATTCGTGAAGGCCGCAATATCATTTCTTTTTGCATTGGCCAGCCCGACTTTGCGACCCCGCAACACATTCAAGGCGCAGGCATCGCGGCCATCACGCAAGGCAAGCACGGCTACACCCCATCGGCCGGCATCCCCGAGTTACGCCAAGCCGCCGCAGACTATTTTTCGCGCACGCGTGGCATTCAAGTGGATGCCGACGATGTGGTGGTGGGCGCGGGTGCCAAGCCCTTTATTGCCTACACGATTCAATCGGTGACCGACTACGGCGCAGGCGACGAGGTCATTTACCCGGTGCCAGGTTTTCCGATTTACGACTCGCAAATCAAAGCCAATGGCGCGGTGGGTGTGCCTATCTTTTTGCGTGAATCGCGTAATTTTGGTTTTGACCCGCAAGAGTTGGCAGAAAAAATCACCGCCAAAACCAAGTTACTCATCCTTAACTCGCCGCAAAACCCCACGGGCGGCATCATTCCCAAGGCCGACTTGGAGGCGATTGCCGAGATCTTGCGCAAGCACCCCCAAGTGTGGGTGTTCGCCGATGAGATTTACGGTCAATTGGTCTATGACGGCGAGTTCCATTCCATTGCTTCGCTGCCAGGCATGCAAGAGCGCACCATCATCTCCGACGGCTGCTCCAAGACTTGGGCCATGACGGGCTGGCGCTTGGGCTTTAGCGCCAACAAAAAGCTGGCCCCTTACTTCACCAACTGGATCACCAACACCGAGTCCTGCGCATCGCACATTACCCAATGGGCGGGTGTGGCTGCATTGAACGGCCCGCAAGACAACGCGCACCATATGCGTGAGGTTTTTTTAAAGCGGCGCAACCTGATTGTGAATTTGCTCAACCAAATTCCCGGTGTGAGTTGCCAAAGTCCGGGCGGGGCGTTCTATGTTTGGCCCAATGTCACCGATGCTTGTCGCCTCACCCGTTGCGCCGACTCCGAGGAGTTTCGCAAGCGCTTGCTGCTAGAAGCTGGTGTTGCGGTGCTGGCTGACATTCACTTTGGCCCGCGTGTGCCCGGAGACGGTCAGCACATACGCTTTAGCTATGCGGCTTCTGATGAAGCCATCCATGCCGGGTTACAGCGCATGGGTGAATTTATTCACAAAAATACCCAAGCCTAAAGAACAGTCCTCTCAACGGATGATGTTCTTGAGTAATTTGTCGTTGTCCATGTTCATGGCCGCCTCGAAGGTGGATGCAAACAACTTAGCGCCACGCATCAACATGCGCGTGGGCACGCCGTGGGCATAAGAGATAGCCTGTCGTGCAAACAAGACCGGCCCCTTGGGGCTGGGGCGCACTTGAAATTTTTGGTGCATGAGTTTGTCATTGACTTGTTTGCAAAATGCTTCCATGGTGGCTTGCGGCGTGTCAACACTGGTAGAAAAACCTTGACCAATGAAAATGATTTGCTTGGTGTCACCTGCCACCCGCGTCCAAAAGGGATACAAGAAACCACGCGAGCCGTAAACGTCGCCATTTTTTTCTAGACGCGCATCGGTGCGGTTGGCGTTGTAAAGCTCACTGACGAGTTGATTGGTGACCTCCAGAGGTTTCCAAACCTTGATGTTTTCATCCGCCATTTGGGCGCGCGACTCTTCAAACAACTCGAGGAGCTTGGCAGACAAAACAGGGATTTGGCTTTTCAAATACCCCGCAGAGCGCAGCGTTGTTTGCAGGGTAATTTGCAGTTCGTCAAATTGAGGCGCTTTGATTTGTATGGCCGAGGGTGCTGTTTGGGAGAAGGATTCGCGGTAGAAGCGTTCAGGCTTGGGCATGACGAAATCTTGAAAAAGCTCAATGTCTTTCACCAGCTTATCTACTGTCATGCCAAAGAAAAAATGGCGCAAATCTTTTTGCTCCATCACATTGTTATAAAACAAGTTGATGCCGTGGACCAATTTCTCTCTGTTGTCTGGCGTGTCCAGTAGTTGCATTGTTTGGCTTTCTCTTCCTTGATTAAGATTTTATAATTTTATTTATCTTATTAAAAATCGGTGGGTAAAACCCGTTTTACATTTTCAGTATCGACGCAAAAAGTTTTAAATTAAATTCTTTTTTAGAAAAATTTGATAAATACCAAACATATCAAGGTTTATGGCTCAAAAACATACTTTTCCCATGGTTTTGGTTCACGGTGCTTGGCACGGCGCTTGGTGCTGGGCCAAAGTGCTCCCCAAGCTGCGTGAAAAAGGCTTCAGGGTCTACACACCCACGCAAACCGGGGTGGGCGAAAGGACGAGTGAGCTGTCCGAAGACATCATTTTAGAAACGTTCATCCAAGACATTGCAGACTTCCTCATTACACATGACTTACATGATGTGATCTTGGTGGGCCACAGCTTTGCGGGCATCAGCATCAGCGGCGTGGCAGACCGCATGCCAGAGCGCATTCGTCATTTGGTTTATCTCGACGCCTTGTTGCTGCAAAGCGGGCAAAAGGTGTTTGACATCATTCCCCCAGACTTGGCGGCAGCCAGACGTGAACTTGCCATGCAAACATCGCAGGGACTTTCTTTGCCCGCCCCCGAGCCCGCAGCTTTGGGGGTGACGGATGAAGTTGATGCGCAATGGGTCAAAGAAAATTGCACGCCGCATCCGCTGTCTACCTATGAAAGTAACTTGCATTTAAACCACCCCTTGGGCAATGGATTGCCTGCAAGCTATATCGCAGTGACGCCGCATTACTTGGTCACCACCTCCTCGCGTGACTACGCCCGTTTGCGCAGCGATTGGAAGTACTTGGAGATACAGGCTGGTCACGACGCCATGGTCACCTCACCTGCGCAACTTTGCCTTCTTTTAGAAGATGTGGCTTCCCTCAAGCCTGTGCGCAAACCTTCTATGGAGGACCGAGTCCTCAAATTTATCGAAGGCCACAACCGTGAAATTTGGACAGGTATTGCGCTGTTGGTCGTGCTGGTGGTGGTTTTCAAATAAGCCAGCAGAGATTCAAAGCGCTTTGGCTTTTTCCCGCAGTTGAAATTTTTGAATCTTGCCCGTAGAGGTTTTGGGTATGACTTCGAAGACAAATGTTCTAGGGACTTTGTAACCCGCCAGCAGCGATTGGCAGTGCGCTTTTAACTGCTCGGCATCGACCGCGTGTCCGGTGTGCAGTTCCACAAAGGCCAAAGGCGTTTCGCCCCATTTGTCGTCTGGCTTGGCCACCACCGCGCAGGCCAGCACAGCGGGGTGGCGGTAAAGCGCATCTTCCACCTCTATGCTGCTGATGTTTTCGCCGCCCGAGATGATGATGTCTTTGTTGCGGTCTTTGATCTTCATATAGCCATGGGCGTCCATCACACCCAAGTCGCCCGAGTGAAACCAGCCGCCTTCAAAGGCCTGGGCAGTGGCGCTGGGGTTTTTCAAATAGCCCTTCATGACGATATTGCCGCGAAACATGATCTCGCCCATGGTCTG
>CAMBXY010000083.1 GCA_945871945.1 Bordetella parapertussis | reverse complement strand
CTGTTGAGTGGTGCCCCCTTTGAAAAAGAGGTGAACCAAGAATTTATCAAGCTCTTCAACAGTATCAGCAAACAAGCTGTTCACATCATGGATGCAGCAGGCCAGACCTCCTTGAGCAGTTCAAGCGGCTTGATTGATGCTTGCGATGTTTTCATCTCAACCGACTCAGGCCCCTATCACATGGCTGTGGCTTTACGCAAACCTACTTTGGTTTTATTCACTTACCCAGAGCAAACATCGTTTCACAACGAGGCTTGGTGTCGTCGTTTGATCAACCCAAATGCAGACGAGTTTGTATCCGAAGTGGCGTCTTTATTGCGAGGGCGCGACGCCAGTTGATTGGCTCAGCTTGAACATCGCTGCATAAGCGCCTTGTGCTTGCAGCAATTGCTGGTGAGTGCCTTGCTCAACAATGCGCCCATGCTCCATCACAATGATGCGGTCTGCTTTTTCTATGGTGGTTAAACGGTGGGCAATCACCAAAGTGGTTCTGTTTTTTTGCAGACTTTGCAATGCGTCTTGCACCAGTCGCTCAGACTCGTTATCTAAGGCAGAGGTGGCCTCATCCAAAATCAGTACAGGAGCGTCTTTGTACAAGGCCCGCGCAATCGCCAGCCGCTGTCGTTGACCGCCCGACATGGTGGACGCGTTGTGGCCCACAAGCGTATGAATATGCTGGGGCAGGGTGGCCAAGTAGTCGCTTAAATGCGCAGCCTTCAGGCAGGCCACCACGCGTTGTTCATCTGGCGTTTGTCCCAGTGCGACATTGGCCGCCAAGCTGTCGTTGAGTACAACCACGTTCTGGCTGACCAGTGCAAATTGCTGACGCAATGACAACAAGTTCCAATCTTGCACAGCAACCCCATCTAAGCGTGCTTTTCCCTGCGTGGCTTCGACAAAGCGAATCAAGACATTGGCTAAAGTGGTTTTGCCGGAGCCTGATGAGCCTACCAAGGCGACTGTTTCACCTGGCTCAATCTTCAAGTTAATGTGTTGCAAAGCCCAAGGCAGGTCATCTTGGTAGCGCACTGAAATATCTTCAAAAACAATTTGGCCACGTGCTTTTTCTGAGGTGTAGCTGCCGCCAGTTTCTGTGGGCGTGTTTTCTATCAATTCAAATCCACGCTCCAGCGCCGCCAATCCACGGGTGAGTGGCCCTGTAATTTCCGACAGGTGTTTGATCGGCGCGACCAGCATCAACATGGCTGTGACAAAAGCCGCAAACCCACCCACAGTCATGCCGGTTTGATGGCTTTGCAGCAAGGCCACGCTAATGACCCCAGACAAAGCGATGGCCGACAAAATCTGCGTCATGGGCGTGATGCCCGAGCTGGCAATGGATGTTTTCATCGCCAAGCGTTGAAGTTTTTGAGCCAATTTTTGAAAACGCCCCACTTGCATAGATTGGGCTTGGTGAAGCCGGATCTCACGATAGGCCAGTGCGTTTTCTTCCACCACATAAGCCAGCTCATCTGTTGCGGTTTGTGTGTCTCGCGTGATTTGGTAAAGACGCTTACTCATCACCTTCATTAACCACGCAACGGCGGGGAAAAGCAGGGCCACGATCAGACTCAGTTGCCAGTTCAAATACAGCAGGTAGGCCACCAATGCGATCAAGGTCAAACCGTCGCGCACCAAGCTCATGACAGAGCTGACCATCAGCAGTGCGCCGTTTTGCACCTCAAACACCAATGTATTGCCCAGTGCGCTGGCCGATTGGTTTTTGAACAAAACTAAATCTGCATTTTGCATACGCGCAAACATTTGCAAACGCAGTTTCACCAAGCCTTGGTTGGTGGCCTTGGCCACAGCAACTTGGCTGAGAAAAACGCCCATGCCTCTGAGGCCAAATAAGCCAATCAACGCGATGGGTACTTGCCAAACAGGAAAGTCTGTTTGTGCAAAACCTTTGTCCAACAAAGGTTTGAGTAAGGCTGGAATCAATGGTTCGGAAGCTGACACAAGCACTACGCACAATAACGATATAACCCAAGCGCTGATCGGTTGGGTGAAATGTGAAAAAGCACGGCGAAGTCGATACCGAATGCGAGGCTGAGAGGTCATATGAGGCGAGGATACTTTTTCGGATTATGACGATACCAGACATACTGCTTGGTTAGAATATAGGAATGTCTTTGAGTGTCATCATCATTACACGTAATGAAAGCGCCAATATTGTGGCCTGTCTACAGAGCGTCAGTTTTGCAGATGAAGTGATTGTCCTCGATGGTCAAAGCACAGATGACACCATCAGCTTGGCTCAAAAATATGGTGCCACAGTGGTTCATTCTCAGACGTGGGAAGGTTTTGGGCACCAAAAAAATAAAGCACTTGCGCATGCCACACATGATTGGGTACTGTCTTTGGATGCAGATGAGCGTGTGTCTGATCAATTGGCGAAAGAAATTCAAGCTGTGTTGACGCATGCCCATCACGCTGTTTACGACATTCCCAGACTCACCAATTTTTGTGGTCAATGGATTCACCACTGTGGTTGGCGCCCCGACAGAGTGGCCAGACTTTTCAAGAGAAATGAAGCCCGCTTTAGTGATGATGTGGTGCATGAAAAACTCATACCTTTGCATACCCAGTCTGTAGGAAGATTGCATAGCTCTTTGTTGCATTACAGTTACCCTACTGCACAAGCCTATTGGCGTAAATTACAAACCTACAGTCAGGCTTGGGCGCAACAAAAATTCGATCAAGGACAGACCACCAGCATGTCACGCGCAGTCAGTTCGGGATTTTTTGCATTCCTTAAAAGTTATTTGTTTAGGTTGGGGTTTCTCGATGGCGCCATGGGTTTGGCGGTTTGCATTTTGCAAGCGCAAGCGGCCTACGGTAAATACTTCACCTTATATTGTTTGAGCCAAGGAAAAAAATGACTTCGTTCATGTCTTTTGTTGCGGGAATAGTCTTGGCTTTGGGTCTGGCTTTACCCGTTCAGGCGCAATTCAGGGTTGAAATTTCCGGTGTGGGTATCACGCAAATTCCCATCGCTGTTGCCGGTTTTCGCGGCGAGGACACTTCCCCCCAAAAGATCACGCAAATTGTGGCAGCTGATTTGGAGCGCAGTGGACAGTTCCGCAGCTTGTCTCTCGGCGCGGTCCTCGATGAAGTCAGCCGTCCTGATTTTGCGCCTATCAGGCAAAAACCTGCGGATGCTTTGCTCACCGGCAGCGTCTCGCGCATGGCCGATGGCCGTTTTGATGTGCGTTTTCGCTTATGGGATGCGGTGAAGGGGCAGGATATGGGTGGGCAAAGCTATGTCGTGGTGCCCAATGATTTGCGTTTGGTGTCGCATCGAATTGCAGATCAAGTCTATGAAAAACTTACTGGAGAGAAAGGGATTTTTTCTACCCGCATTGCCTACATCACCAAACAGGGGCCCAAGCATTTTTTATGGGTAGCAGACTCTGATGGCGAAAACCCCCAAGCGGCTTTATCGAGCCAAGAGCCCATCATCTCTCCCAGCTGGTCGCCCAGCGGCAATGAACTTGCTTATGTGTCCTTTGAGTCCCGTAAACCTGTTGTTTATATCCATGACATCGTCTCGGGGAAAAGAAGGGTGCTGGCAAATTTCAAAGGCTCTAACAGCGCGCCCGCGTGGTCTCCTGATGGCAAAAGCTTGGCCATCACCCTCAGCCGCGACGGGGGTTCACAGTTGTTTCTGATTGATGCCAAAGGTGGCGAACCGAAAAGACTCACCCAATCAAGCGGCATAGACACAGAGCCGGTTTTCAGTGCTGATGGATCGGCTATTTATTTTGTCAGTGACCGAGGCGGTTCACCGCAAATTTACAGAACCCCTTCCATGGGTGGGCCAGTTCAGCGGGTAACCTTCAATGGCAGTTACAACATTTCCCCCAGCTTGAGTCCCGACGGTAAATGGATGGCTTTTGTGTCTCGCATAGGCGCGGCTTACAAACTGCACATTATGGACATGGTGAACGATAAAACATGGGCCTTGACAGACACGAATGCTGATGAAAGACCCACCTTTGCCCCCAATGGAAAACTTATTATGTATTCCACACAGACTCAGGGCAAAGAAGCCCTGATGACGACAACTTTGGATGGCAAAATACGCGCCAGACTTGCTGGACAGATTTCCAACATGCGAGAGCCCCAGTGGGGCCCTTTTCTTTATCCTTGATTATTTTTGGAGATGTCATGAAAAAGTTTTTTAATCTGTTTGCATTGGTTTTTTTATTGAGTGCTTGCGCTTCTGGTGTCAAGCTCAATGACGTACCTGTCGTTGATCAATCTGGCGCAAGTGTGTCAGTTGCACCAGAGCCTGTGAAGCCTGCGCCTGAGTCGAGCTCAAACACCAATGAAGCCAAATCTGCTGTGGTTCCTGTTGACACTGCACCCGCTGTGAATTTAGCTGCTGGCCCCGCTGGCAATGTCTCTAAAGTGATCTTTTTTGATTACGACAGTTATTCCGTCAAGCCTGAGTTTCAATCCGCCATCGATGCGCATGCGCAGTTCCTCAAGGCCAATCCAAGAGCCAAGGTTTCGCTTGAAGGCCATACCGATGAACGCGGTGGTCGTGAATACAACTTGGCATTGGGTCAAAAGCGCGCCGATGCGGTTCGCCAAAGCCTGAGTTTGCTGGGTGTGGCTGATACACAGGTCGAGTCAGTGAGTTTTGGCAAGGAAAAACCATCCGTACAAGGTGCCGATGAAAGTGCTTTTGCTAAAAACCGTCGCGCTGAGTTCTTTTACCGATGAAATTCTGGCGCTTGTGCGCGCTTGTGTTTTTAGGCCTTGGGGCCTCAACTTCTCAAGCCGCTCTGTTCGAAGACGATGAAGCCCGCAGAGCCATTTTGGATTTGCGTCAACGCCTGGAGACTCAGCGGCAGGCGCAAATACAGTCTTCCGATCAAATACTGCAAAAGTCACTGGACCAAACCCAAAAACAAATAGAGCTTCTGCGCAAGCAAATTGAAGCTGACAGCTCTCAAGCCAAACAAGACGGCCGTCTGGCTGCCTTGCAATTGCAATCCCAAATCGAAGCTCTCAAACAAGAAATTGCCAATTTGCGGGGCGAGCGCGAGCAACTCTTAAGAGAGATCAATCTTTTACAACGTGCGCAGAAAGATGCTGGCCTGGACATAGAAGACCGCTTCCAAAAGCTCTATGAGCGTATGGCCAAGCAAGAAAACCCTGCTGCGGTCAAAGAAGAAGCATCCAAGGCCAATAAACTGTCGGTTCAAGTCGATGGTTTTGAGTTCTTGGCGGACCCAGAAGAAAAGCGAGATTTTGAGGCTGCTTTTGTGCTTTTTCGCAAAGGCGATTTTTCTGCCGCAGCCAAAGAATTTGGGCAGTTTGTAAAAACCTATTCTGTCTCAGGCTACAAACCCAGCGCCTTGTATTGGCTGGGCAGTTCCAAATTTGCCCGCCGAGACTTCAACGAAGCGATTGCGCAATTGCGCAACTTGGCCACAGACTATCCCAACCATGCGCGAACGCCAGAGGCCATGTTGACCATTGGCAATGCCCAAATCGAAATCAAGCAATCCAAAGAAGCACGTAAAACCTTCAATGAATTGCTGAAGTTATACCCCGCCACTGAAGCCGCGGCAGCCGCCAAGGACAGACTGGCTCAACTCAAATAAAGTGGATCCGCTTTTAGGCACTGAGGCCATGCAGGACAGTGCTGATGCGCAACGGCGCTTTGGAGGTCTTGCACGTTTATATGGAGACGCCGGTGCCAAGCACATACGTCAAAGTCATGTGGTGGTTGTAGGCGTTGGCGGTGTGGGTTCATGGGCGGTGGAATGTTTGGCGCGCAGTGGCGTTCGCGCCTTGACCTTGATTGATTTAGACCATATCTCTGAATCGAATATCAATCGTCAATTACCAGCGCTCAGCACCACCTTAGGCATGTCCAAAGTGGTGGCACTCCAACAAAGAATTGCGCTTATTCACCCCGAATGTGAAGTGCATACAGTTGAGGAATTCATCGCGCCAGACAACTGCCAAGCACTCTTGTCCGTGGGTGCGGATGCGGTGATTGACGCCTGCGACAACATGGCGGCCAAACAAGCCATGGCCGCATGGGCTTTGGCAACCCATACGCCCTTCATCACCGTGGGTGCGGCGGGTGGTAAACGCTTGCCACAGCGAGTCGATGTGGCGGACCTGGCTGATGTGACGCACGACCCTTTACTGTCTTTGTTACGTCAACGTCTTCGCAAGGAACACGGCGCTGCATCGGCTGGCAAACCCATGGGCCTTGCAGCCGTTTTCAGCAAAGAAAGTGTGCAGCATTCTCAATCGATTGAGGATCAAACTGATCACTCTTTGAACTGCCACGGCTATGGTTCGGTAGTGACAGTGACAGCTACTTTTGGCAATTGTGCAGCGGCTTGGGTTTTAGACAGCTTGTCGAAAAACTTTGGGCATTGAGCTCGCGAAAATCA
>CAMBXY010000082.1 GCA_945871945.1 Bordetella parapertussis | reverse complement strand
TCACGCATGCCCGCCGTGGATATCTCCACAAACTCGGCACGGTTGCGCATGTCTTCTATGCTGGCACAACCGCAGTAGCCCATGGCAGCCCGCACGCCTCCCGCCATTTGGTAAACGATGCTGACCATAGAGCCTTTGTAAGGAACACGCCCTTCAATGCCCTCGGGCACCAATTTATCGGCGTTGGGGTTGCCGGTGGTGGCCTCTTGAAAGTAACGGTCTGCGCTGCCTTGTTGCATGGCGCCAATGCTGCCCATGCCACGATAGCTTTTGTAGCTGCGTCCTTGGTAAAGAATAATCTCGCCAGGTGCTTCTTCCGTGCCCGCAAACATGCCGCCCATCATCACGCAGGATGCGCCTGCAGCAATGGCTTTGGCAATGTCGCCGCTGTAGCGAATGCCGCCATCGGCAATCAAAGGCACACCTGTGCCTTGCAAGGCCATGGCCACGTTGTCAATCGCGGTAATTTGGGGAACGCCCACACCCGCCACGATACGGGTGGTGCAAATCGAGCCGGGACCAATACCTACCTTCACACCATCCGCACCCGCCTCGACCAAGGCCAAGGCTGCAGCGCCGGTAGCGATATTGCCGCCCACCACATCGATATGGGGGTAGTTTTTTTTCACCCAGCGAACCCGCTCGATCACTCCGTGGCTATGGCCGTGAGCGGTGTCGACCACGATGGCGTCGACACCGGCTTTGACCAATGCCGCAACGCGCTCTTCGGTGCCAGGACCTACGCCCACTGCTGCGCCTACACGCAAGCGCCCCGAGGAGTCTCGAGCGGCAGTAGGAAAGCTGGTTTGCTTGGTGATGTCTTTGACGGTGATGAGACCCTTGAGCTCAAACGCGTCATTGATCACAAGCAAGCGCTCGAGTTTGTGCTTATTGAGCAATGCTTTGGCTTGCTCGGGCGTGGTGCCTTCAGGAACGGTAATCAAGCGCTCGCGTGGCGTCATGATTTCTTTCACTTGCACGTCATAGCGGGTTTCAAAGCGCAAGTCCCGTCCTGAGACTATGCCCACCACTTTGCCGCCATCACACACAGGAAAACCGGAAATACCCATTTGCTCCGACATGGCCATGACCTGGCGAACCGTGTGTTCTGGCGTGATAACCACGGGATCGAGCAGCACGCCACTCTCATATCGCTTGACTTTGGCGACTTCAGCGGCTTGTTGCTCTGGCGTTAAATTTTTGTGAACAATGCCCATGCCACCTTCTTGGGCAATGGCGATGGCCAAGCGCGCTTCGGTCACCGTGTCCATGGCGGCAGACACCAGGGGCAAATTCAAGGCGATATTGCGTGAAAACAGGGTAGAGAGTTGGGTGTCCTTGGGCAGGACTTGTGAATAGGCTGGGACCAACAACACATCGTCGAAGGTCAGCGCTTTGCCAAGCAGGCGCATGGTATATCTCCAAAAACGCGATCATACCGGCATGGCAAAATCAGGTTTGAAGCGGTCTCAGTACCCTGCTTTTGCGCCTTGGCGTCGGGTGGCAAATAAACCGGCTGCACGGCTGCCTTGCTGGTTAAATCGCAATCTGCGCGCCTCTTTGGGGTCGACCAACAAAGGGCGCAGCACCTCTAGCCTGTCACCATTTTTGAGCAGTGTGCTCCTATCAACGGATTTGCCCCAAACAGCAACTCTCCATTCGGGACAGCAATCTTGGGGCAAATCTAACTGTTTGAAGGCAAGTTCTCGCGCAACCAAAGCCGAGGTCTCGCCTTCACAGACCAGCTGTGCAGTCATGACTTGTCGGGGCCCCAGAGAAACGACGACTTCAATGTTCATGGCCGGTAAATCACTTCGGCGCGTTTCACAAAGGCATCGACCAAACTGGCCGCTATGCGATCGAAAATAGGACCCACGAGTGCGCCAAACACAGAGTCAAAGCTGTAGGAGAGTTTTAACTCCACTCGGCAAGCCCGCTCCTCACCCACGGGAATAAAGTTCCACTCACCTTGCAAGTGCTTGAACGGACCATCGACCAATTGGAGCTGCACTTGTTGACCCATCATATGGAGATTGCGTGTGGTGAAGCTTTTGTGCAAACCACCCAAGGCCATGCCAATGCGCGCGACCATGCTGTCGGGCGTTTCTTCTAAAACGTCGGTCGATTCACACCATGGCAAAAAGTCGGGATAGCTTGGTACATCGACGACCAAATTGAACATCTCCTGGGCACTGAACCAGATAAGGACAGACTTCTCGATGGTTTTCATAGAATGGGGGCTCTGCCACGTTGGCGGTTTGGGCGATTGTAAAGAATTCGCCCTTTTCTTTTTACCCCTTTATGGCCAGCAAAACCGATACTACTACCCGCATTGCCGACAACAAAAAAGCGGTTTTCAACTACTTTATCGAAGAACGTCTTGAAGCTGGGATGGTCTTAGAGGGGTGGGAGGTTAAGGCCGCGCGTGAGGGCAAAGTGCAGCTCACCGATGGCTATGTGGTTATTCGCAGTGGCGAAATGTTTGTGATCGGTTGCCAAATCAACCCTCTGAAAACCGCCTCCACCCATGTCAACCCAGATTCTGTGCGCTCACGCAAACTGCTGCTGCACAAAGAAGAAATCCGTCGATTGATTGGCAAGGTGGAGCAAAAAGGCTATACCTTGGTGCCACTTAATCTGCACTGGAAAAATGGTCGAGTTAAATGTGAAATTGCTTTGGCCAAAGGCAAAGCCGAGCATGACAAACGCGACACCATCAAAGACCGCGAAGGCAAGCGCGAGGTAGAGCGTGCCATGAAAAAGCGCACGGCATAGCCTCTAGTCTTGTAAAACAGCGCGCCCCGCTTCTATCAATAAACGCTGGTCACAACGCGCACTCAGTGCCCTGTCGTGCGTGACAAGCACCAGCGTGGTGCCCAACTCAAGATTCAGCTCAAGCATCAAGGCCATGACTTTTTCCCCTGTGGCGTGGTCCAAACTGCCGGTGGGTTCATCGGCCAACAAGACATCCGGTTTGACCACAAAGGCCCGCGCCAAAGCCACGCGCTGCTGCTCGCCCCCGCTCATGACCTTGGGGTAATGGTTGAGGCGATCGGATAAGCCCACGCGAGCCAGCATTTCTTTGGCTGCAGGTTTGGGTTGAGGGTGGCCTGACAACTCCAATGGCAGCATGACATTTTCCAAGGCCGTGAGGGGAGCCAGCAACTGAAAACTTTGGAAGACAAAGCCAATATGTTTGGCTCGCAAGGCAGCACGTTGGTCTTCATCCAAGGCAAAAAGATCTTGCCCAGCGATATGAACATTGCCGCTTGTGGGCGTATCCAAGCCCGCCATGATGGCTAACAAGGTGCTTTTGCCAGAGCCTGAAGCGCCGACAATGGCCAAAGTTTGGCGGGCATTTAAGGAAAAATCGATATCGCGGAGAATATCCAGTGTGCCAGTGGCATCGGTGACAGATTTATAAACATGAGAGACGGCGATCAAGCTGGAGGACATACGCAGTGCCATTGTGGAGACGACGAGACTTTAACTTGCTCGGCTTGAGCCTGCTGATTCAAGGTGTATTGCAGCCCTTGGCATTTGCTAACGCTAGGACGCTTTTGGTGGTCGGCGACTCCCTCAGCGCCGAATATGGCCTGCCGCGTGGCAGCGGTTGGGTGGCACTTTTAGAGCAACAGCTAGGCCGCGAAAAATCACCTTGGAGAGTCGTCAATGCCAGCATCAGTGGCGACACCACGGCTGGCGGGCGAGCCCGTTTGCCTTCGCTTTTGAAGCAGCACCAACCCAGCATCGTCATCATTGAGTTGGGCGGCAATGACGCTTTGCGTGGTTTTCCCCTGGCTATGACCGAGGACAACTTGCAAGCCATGATCCAAGCCAGTCAAGCCATTCGTGCCAAGGTTTTATTGCTAGGCATGCAGGTTCCACCCAACTATGGTGCAGACTATGCAGCCGAGTTCTCAAAGCTCTTTATCCTTTTGGCTAAAAAACACAAAACCGCTGTGGTTGCGTTTTTGTTGAAAGGCATTGCAGACATACCTAATGCAGCCGAACAATTTCAAGCCGATCGCATTCACCCCAATGCCCAAGCGCATCCGCGCATGCTGGCCAATGTCTGGGCTGAATTGAAAAAGATTCTCTGATGCCGGTAGAACTGATCAGTGCGCAAGACGCCATGGCCTTGATGGGTCAACCCCATGGCTTTAGCTGCATCATTGATGCACGAAGCGAAGATGAATTTGCTTTAGACCAGTTACCCCAAGCGCAAAACTGGCCATCGCTTTCCAACCAAGAAAGAATACAAGTTGGCACACTTTATAAACAAATAGGCGCCTTTGAAGCCAACAAACTGGGCGCGTCTTTGGTCGCGGCCAATATTGCCCAGCATATTCAAAAGTATGTGATGGATTTACCCAAAAGTTGGCGACCCTTGGTTTACTGCTGGCGTGGTGGCAAGCGCAGTGGTTCGCTGGCCTTGGTGCTGGGACAAATTGGTTTTAAAGTCAGCGTTATAGAAGGTGGTTACAAAGCCTTTAGAGCAGAGGTAGTGGAGAACACCAGTCAATTGGCACTGGGATTACGCTTTAAAGTGATTACCGGCCCTACCGGTTCTGGCAAAACACGCCTTCTACATTCATTGGCTGCGCTTGGAGCACAAGTGCTGGATTTGGAAGCGCTGGCAGTGCATCGCAGTTCTGTACTGGGTCGAATACCCGGACTTGATCAACCCAGCCAAAAGCAATTTGATATGCGCGTATGGAATGCGCTCAGGCAGTTTGATGCTTCACAAGTGGTCTATGTGGAAGCAGAAAGCAAAAAAGTAGGCAATGTCAGCATCCCTGAGGTGTTGATGGACACCATGCGCGCCAGTGATTGCATTGATTTGTCTTTGAGCTTAGAAGAGCGAGTAGCTTTGTTGATGGAAGACTATGCATTTTTTGCCCAAGATGCCGAGTTGTTTTGCAACAGACTGGAGGCCTTGGTTGAATCCCGTGGCAAGGCGGTGATTGAGCAATGGCAACACAGTGTGCGCGCTGGACAGACCGCCCAAGTGGTGCAAGAACTGTTGCTGAAGCATTACGACCCAAGCTATGCGCGTTCGGTAGAACGAAATTTCCGCGGCTGGTCGCAAGCCCTTAAGCTTGAACTGAATGACCGACACCAGACTTCACTGCAAGCGGCGGCAAAGCAGTTGCTGAGGGCTGAAGCTCACATGGCTGCTTGCGCCAGCGCCTGAGCCAAATCGGCAATCAAATCTTCAGCGGCCTCTAGACCCACCGAGAGACGCACAAATCCGCCTTGCAGCATCTGTGGGCTGGGCATGCTGCGAATGGAACGCAAATCGTATGGCACCACCAAACTCATGGGACCGCCCCAGCTGAAACCTAGCTTGAAAAGCTGCAATGCGTTACAAAAGGTATCGATTTGCTCGGGGCTGAAGACAGGGTCAAAACGCAAACTCAACATTCCGGCGGCCAATCCTCCTGTGTGAACTGCCCCATCGGCGGGCTTGTCGCCTGCACACAGACGTCGCCAATGGGCATGACCGGGTGAGGCCACAACCGCGGGGTGAAGCACTTGCGCAAAAGCCGACTGCTGCAAACACCAAGTCGCCAGCGCTCTGGCCGTAGCGTCTTGGTGCCGATAACGCATATCCATGCTGGACAAAGACCGCAAAATCAACTCGGCATCATTGCCACCCACGCCAAAACCCAGCCGCATATGGCTCAGCTTCAGCTGTTGGGCCAAGCCTTCATCACATGTGGTGACACTGCCCATCAACACATCTCCGCCCCCGCTGGGGTATTTGGTCAGGGCATGGACTGACACATCCACACCCCAAGGAGCCGCGCCATGGGGCTCAAGATCGAAAGGCTTGAATGCCAAGCCCGCTCCCCAGGTGTTGTCCAAAGCCGTCAAAACACCCTTGTCTTTGGCCAAGCGCACCATAGACAAAAGATCTGGAAACTCAAGCGTGACCGAGCCAGCAGCTTCTAGCCATAGCAAACGGGTTTTCGGCGTGATGCGCGAAGCCAAGTCGGCCATATCCATGGGGTCATACAACTGATGAGCGATGCCCCAACGCTTTAACTCGGCTTGGGCAAATACTTTATGCGGGCCATAGGCGTTATCGGGCAGCAGCACCTCGTCACCTTGCTGCAACAAGGCCATATTGACTTGAGCGATGGCCGCCAGGCCGCTTGGCAACAGAACAGCATATTGAGCGCCTTCTAGGTAGGCAATACGTTCTTCTAAGGTGAAGGTGGTGGGCGTGCCATGCAAGCCATAGGTATAGCCCGATTTGTCTAGCCAAGTGCGTTCGCGCAAAGCTTGGACATCAGGAAAGATCACTGTGGAAGCTTTGTGTACCGCTGTCTGCGGCGACACAAACCCGTCAGGCGCTTGGTAAGCGTGATGGATCAGCGCAGTGACAGGCTTCATGGCTTAGACCCGCCACTTCTCCAGCAATTTGGCTGGACGGGTAGTGTCATAGGCTTCGAAGGGCTGATGAATCCAAGGGTTGG
>CAMBXY010000081.1 GCA_945871945.1 Bordetella parapertussis | reverse complement strand
CCCCGCCCCCAACAACTGCCGCTCTTCATGGTGCACGGTTGGATGGATGTCAGCGCCTCGTTTCAATTTGTGATTGACGCGCTTGTTCAAGACCGCCACATCATCGCGCCCGACTGGCGCGGCTATGGCCTGACCCACCCCGGCGAGGTAGACAATTTTTGGTTCCCCGATTATTTGGCCGACCTCGACGCCTTGATCGACCACTTTCAGCCCGAGGGGTTTATAGACCTTTTAGGCCACAGCATGGGCGGCAATGTGGTCATGCAGTACGCAGGGATTCGCCCCACCCGCATACGCCGCCTTATCAATTTGGAGGGTTTTGGACTGGCCACCACCCAGCCCGAGCAAGCCCCCATCCGCTACGCCCAGTGGATGGACGAGATGAAGGCTTTGCGCCAAGGCGAAAAGGCCTTGAAAACCTACCCCAGTGCCAGTGCGGTTGCGCAACGTCTGATGAAAACCAATCCACGGCTGGATACCGATAAAGCCGAGTGGCTGGCACAGCACTGGGCGCGGGCCAAGCCCGACGGCGAATGGGAAATTTTGGGTCACGCCGCGCACAAAGTCACCAACGCTCATTTGTTTCGGGTGGAAGAAGTTTTGGCTATGTACCAGCGCATCACCGCACCCGTGTTGAACGTAGAAGCCAGCGACAACAGCATGGATCAATGGTGGAAGGGGCGTTTCACCTTGGCCGAGTACCACCAACGCTTGATGTCGGTGAAGGATGTTCGCAGTGTGACCATTGCCAATGCGGGCCACATGATGCACCACGACCGTCCCCTTGAATTGGCGCAGCACATCGAGGCGTTTTTGAACCAGCCATGACCCAGGTGGATGTGCTGATCATAGGCGCGGGTGCTGCAGGCTTGTTTTGCGCGGGGGTGGCGGCACAACAAGGTTTGCAAGTGCTGCTGCTGGACCACAGCCCCAAGCTGGCCGAAAAAATCCGCATCTCTGGCGGTGGGCGCAGCAACTTCACCAACACAGACATAGACCCCTATGCACCGCACAAACATTTTTTAGGCGAGAACCCGCAGTTCGCTCGCAGCGCTTTGAGCCGCTACACTGCCGCCGACTTTGTGACCTTGGTACAAAAACACGGTATTGCTTTCCATGAAAAACACAAAGGTCAGTTGTTTTGCGACCGCAGTGCCCAAGACCTGATTGACATGCTGCTGCGCGAATGCGAAGCCGGCGCTATGGGCGGCGCGGTCACCCGCTGGCAGCCCTGCAGTTTGCTTGAGCTTCAATTCGGCGATGCAGCCCCTTACGCCTACACCGCGCAAACCAGCCAAGGTCAGGTGCAAGCCAAGGCGGTGGTGGTGTCCACAGGCGGCTTGTCCATCCCCAAAATTGGCGCCACAGATCTCGGCTACCGCCTTGCCAAACAGTTTGGTTTGAAAGTGGTGACTCCCCGCCCTGCTTTGGTGCCGCTGACCTTCAACCCCGCTGATTGGCAGCCGTTTGCGACGCTGGCAGGGCTGTCGCTGCCAGTGGACATCAGCACCGGTTCGGGCAAACAGCGCAGGGTGTTCGAGGAAGATTTGCTGTTCACCCACCGCGGGCTGTCGGGTCCGGCGGTATTACAAATATCCAGCTATTGGCAGACTGGCAGCCCCATTCAACTCGATTTATTACCCCAAACCGATATCGCCAGTGCTTTGTCAGAGGCCAAGCAACAGTCTAAAAAACAAGTCGCCAATGCGCTGGCGGCTTGGCTGCCCAGTCGCTTGGCCGACACTTGGACGGCGCAAAACAGCGCTTGGCAACGCGCCCTGCCCGACACGCCCGACAAAGCCTTGCAGCAGTTGGCGCAGGCCTTGAGCCAGTGGACACTCACGCCGGCGGGTACCGAGGGCTACGCCAAAGCCGAGGTGACGGCTGGCGGCGTGGACACCAAAGAGCTGTCCCAGCAAAGCATGGAGTCGCGCCAGCCGGGTCTTTATTTCATTGGCGAAGTGGTAGATATCACCGGTTGGCTGGGCGGCTACAACTTCCAATGGGCTTGGGCCAGCGCCTTTGCTTGCGCCCAAGCTTTGGCACAGCGCCTGAAACCGATATAATGGCAGACTTTTTGGCTCAAGCCCCAACAGCCCCATCCAAGTTGGGAACCCACCGCTTACCCAGATTTTGAAGTCCGATCTTCTTCAAACTTTGGGCGCACATTTTGAAAATTGTTGTCAATGACCACCATCCGTGTAAAAGAAAACGAACCCTTTGACGTCGCTTTACGACGCTTTAAGCGCACCATCGAAAAACTGGGCTTGCTCACCGACTTGCGTGCCCGCGAGTTCTACGAGAAGCCCACCGCCGAGCGCAAACGTAAAAAAGCTGCTGCCGTTAAGCGCCATTTCAAGCGTGTGCGCAGCATGCAGCTGCCGAAAAAACTGTACTGATATCGGTCTGCAGTTTGTGCGCACCCAGGCTCGCCGGTTTGTCCCGCGCGGGCCTTTTTTTCGTCAGACCCCTTAGGAAACTGCCATGAGCCTCAAAGCCCAAATCACCGAAGACATGAAAACCGCTATGCGCGCCAAAGACAGCGTTCGTTTGGGCACCATTCGCTTGCTGCAAGCAGCGATGAAGCAAAAAGAGGTGGACGAGCGCATCGAGTTGGATGATGTGACCGTCATCGCTATCGTCGACAAACTCATCAAGCAGCGCAAAGATTCGGTGGCCGCCTACCAAAGCGCGCAGCGCCAAGACTTGGCCGATATCGAAACAGCAGAAATCGCCGTCTTAGAGGTGTATTTGCCTAAGCGATTAAGCGCTGAAGAAATCCAAACCGAGGTGGCTGCCATCGTGGCCGAACTCGGCGCCACCGGTGCAGGCGATATGGGCAAGGTGATGGGCGCGGTGAAAACCCGTTTGGCCGGCAAGGCGGACATGGGGCTGGTCAGCGCGGCTGTGAAAGCCGCCTTGGCTGGCTGATCAGCTGGTTTTGCTGTTTGCTCTATAGTCGCAAGCCATGAACGAAGCTGAAGTTTTTTTACGTGTCGAAGGTTTAACCAAGCGCTTTGGCTACACCTTGGCGGTTGACAACATCGACCTGAGCATTTACCGAGGGGAAATTTTCGCCTTGCTAGGGGCTTCGGGTTGCGGCAAATCCACATTGCTGCGCATGTTGGCGGGTTTCGAGACGCCCACCTCGGGGCGGGTTTGGTTGGGCGAACAAGATGTCACCGACCTGCCGCCCTACGAGCGCCCCATGAATATGATGTTCCAGTCTTACGCCTTGTTTCCGCATATGAATGTGTGGGACAACGTGGCTTTTGGTCTGCGCCGCGACGGGGTGTCAAAAGATGAATTGAATCAGCGGGTGGAAGACATGCTGCAACTGGTGCAGTTGCAAAAATTTGCCATGCGCAGCCCGCACCAACTCTCTGGCGGTCAACAGCAACGCGTGGCGCTGGCGCGCAGCTTGGCCAAACGCCCGCAGTTGCTGATGCTGGACGAGCCTTTGGGGGCTTTGGACAAAAAACTGCGCGAACAAACCCAAGTCGAACTGGTCAACATCATCAAGCAAGTGGGCGTGACCTGTGTGTTGGTCACCCATGACCAAGACGAAGCCATGACCATGGCAGACCGTATCGCGGTGATGTGCGAGGGCAGCTTGCTGCAAGTGGGTATGCCCAACGAGGTCTACGAAAGCCCCAATTGCCGCTTTGTTGCTGATTTTGTGGGCAACGTCAATTTATTTGATGGCGAGGTCACCGTGCATGAAGCCGACCATGTGGTGGTCAGCAGCGCCAGCGGCGACTTTTATATCGGTCACGGCATTTCTGGCAGCTTGGGTATGCCAGTTTCTATTGCTTTGCGTCCTGAAAAAGTGGTGCTCAGCCTGGAAGACCCGAACAAACCGCACAACGTCATGGCCTGTATTTTGGAAGATTGGTCTTATTTTGGCAGCTACACCAGCTACGGCTTGCGCGTGCAGGGCGATCAAAAGCTCAAAGTGTCGGTGTCCAACACCGACCGTGACCAAGACCATCAAAATTTAGAAGAGGGTCAGTGTTTGTGGGCGCATTGGGAAGACAACGCCATGGTGGTGCTGACCCAATAAAGGGCTGAGTGCTGGCTAAGAGCCTGCTACTTTCATGCGGTTGATCAATACCGAACCCACGGTTTTGCCACCAAAGGTATAGACGTCGCTGCCCACCGCATCGATGCCCATGAGCATGTCTTTGAGGTTGCCGGCGATGGTGATTTCTTGCACGGGAAATGCGATTTGCCCGTTTTCCACCCAAAACCCGCTGGCCCCACGCGAGTAGTCGCCGGTGACGTAGTTCACGCCCTGCCCCATGAGTTCGATGACAAACAAACCCGTGCCCAATTTGCGCAACATGGCGTCCAAGTCATCGCTGCTGCGGGTTTGGCTAGAAGACATCACCAAGTTGTGCGAGCCACCTGCGTTGCCCGTGGTTTGCATGCCCAATTTGCGTGCCGAGTAGCTTGAGAGAAAGTAGCCCTCTACCTGTCCGTTGTGCAAAACCTGACGCGCCTGTACTTTGACGCCTTCATCATCGAAAGGTGAGCTGCCTTTGCCGCGCATGACAAACGGGTCTTCGCTTACTTGTAAATGAGAGGCAGCGACTTGTTTGCCCAAGGAGTCCATCAAAAAACTGCTTTGCCGGTAAAGCGCCGAGCCACTCAAAGCGTTGACCAAACCGCCGAGCAAGCCCGCAGCCAGTGGCGACTCGAACAACACGGGGCAGCTGATGGTGGCGAGCTTGCGCGAACGCAAGCGGCTCAAGGCCCGTTCGGCGGCATAGCGGCCCACCGCTTCGGGGGAAGCCAAGTCGTCGGGGTGGCGCATAGAGCTGTACCAATGGTCGCGCTGCATGGCGTCGCCTTTGCCAGCGATGGGCGCCACCGACAAGCTGTGCCTGGAGCTGGCATAGCCGCCACGAAAACCATGGGTATGGGCGCTGAAAAAATGGCTTTGCTGGGCCGACACACTGGCGCCCTCGCTGTTGGTGATTTTTTTGCTGGTGGCCAGGGCGGCAGCCTCGCAGCGCAAGGCCAACTCGCTGGCACCCGCGCTGTCTATGGCCCAAGGGTGAAACAAATCCAAATCGCGGTGATCCTGCGCAATCAAGCTGGCCTCTGGCAAAGCCGCAAAGGAATCTTCGGCGGTGAAGCGGGCAATATCGAATGCGGCTTGCACGGTGCGCTCAATGGCGGCTGGCGAAAAATCCGAGGTGCTGGCGTTGCCGCGGCGCTGTCCCACATAAACCGTGACACCCAAAGATTTGTCGCGGTTGCGCTCGACATTTTCCAGTTCACCCTTGCGCACAGACACGCTCAGGCCGCAGCCTTCGGAGGCTTGGGCGGCGGCATCGGTGGCCCCAAGGTGTTTGGCGTGGGCGATGGCGGCATCGACCAAATGTTCGAAATCGGCTCGGCTGTGGCTAAAGCCAGAAAGCACGGAGGCGGCAGAGGAGTGGGGGGAAGAAGATGGGTTCATATCGGCAGCTATGATACTTGTCAGAGGAAGTCTTCATGTCGCGCAAGCCCACCAAAGGTTATTACGTTAAAGGTCATTTTGTTGCTGAGGGCAGCGAACTGGATATAGAGCTCAAGCGCGAGGTCAAAGGCCACGACCTGATCAGCAAAACCGATTTAAAGCGCGAGAGCAACGAACTGCAAAAACTCGGCGAAGATTTGCTGGACTTGCGCGCCGACGCCATGCAGCAACTCGCTTCGCTGGGCCACTTGCCCGATTTGCTGCATGAAGCGGTGATGGCGGCCAAAAAAATCACCGATTTCGAAGGCAAACGCCGACAAATGCAGTATGTGGGCAAACTCATGCGTAAGCTCGATAAAACCCAAGTGGAGGCCATGCGCGACGCCTTGAGCGCCCAGCACAGCGGCAGCGCCGAAGAAACCCAAATCCTGCACTTAACCGAAGCTTGGCGCGAGCGTTTGCTGAAACAAGACACGGCCATGGAAGAGTGGTTTGGCAGCTACCCCGGCACAGATATTCAGCAGCTGCGCGCCTTGGTGCGCCAAGCCCGCAAAGACGGCCTGGCCGACAAAACCGCGGTGTCTCAAGGTCTGCACCCGCGCCAAGGCCGCGCTTACCGCGATATTTTTCAAATCCTCAGGCAGCATTTGCTGCAGTCGCTGCATGCCAACCAGGAGAGTGTGTATGACCCGCGTTGACACTTGGGACTCGGTGCGCATTGGCATCGTCTCCATCAGCGACCGCGCCTCTAGCGGCGTGTATGAAGACAAAGGCCTGCCCGCCTTGCAAGATTGGTTGACTCAGGCGCTGCACAACCCCTTGCAGTTTGAAGCTCGCCTCATCCCCGATGAGCAAGCCATCATAAGCCAAACCCTGATTGAACTGGTTGATGCAGGCTGCGCCTTGGTGCTGACCACCGGCGGCACGGGCCCCTCGCCACGCGACGTGACGCCCGAGGCCACGCTGGCGGTGGCCGACAAAGAAATGCCAGGTTTTGGCGAACAAATGCGGCAAATCAGCCTGCGCTTTGTGCCAACCGCCATTTTGTCGCGGCAAACGGCGGTGATTCGAGGCAAAAGCTTGATCATCAATTTGCCCGGTCAGCCCAAATCCATCATGGA
>CAMBXY010000080.1 GCA_945871945.1 Bordetella parapertussis | reverse complement strand
GCAAAGCTGGCACCCACAGCAGGCAGTTCAACAAACACAATGTCTCCCAAGGTCTCTTGGGCATGGACGGTGATGCCCACCCAAGCGTAGTCGCTTTCAGTGCGTACCCAAGTATGTTCTGCGTGGTATTTGGTCATGGTCACATGCCTGCGTAGTTGGGGCCACCGCCGCCCTCGGGCGTGACCCACACAATGTTTTGCGTGGGGTCTTTGATATCACAAGTTTTGCAATGCACACAGTTTTGCGCATTGATTTGCAACTGGTCATTGCCTTCAGCGGTTTTGATGTACTCGTAAACGCCGGCAGGGCAGTAGCGGCCCTCGGGTCCGTCGTAGTTGGCCAGGTTGATATTGACCGGCACATGGCTGTCTTTGAGGGTCAAGTGTGCCGGTTGGTTTTCTTCATGGTTGGTGTTGCTGATGAAGACGCTAGAGAGTTTGTCAAAGCTCAAGACGCCATCGGGCTTGGGGTATTGAATGTGTGCACACTGCGTGGCAGGTTTCAAGCTGTTGTGGTCCGCTTTGTGGTTGTGCAGCGTCCACGGCGGCGTGCTGATGCCGATTTTGGGTAAAGCAAATTGCTCGATACCCGTCATGAGTTGGCCCACCCATTTTCCTTTTTTGAACCAGTTTTTGAAATTGCGGGTTTGGTGCAATTCTTGGTAGAGCCAGCTGTTTTCAAAATGGGTGGGGTAGGCAGTGAGTTCGTCATGGGCGCGGCCTTCAGCAATAGCCACAAAAGCCGCTTCAGCCGCCAACATGCCCGACTTGATGGCTGCATGGCTGCCTTTGATGCGAGCGGCATTCAAGTAACCCGCATCGCAGCCTATGAGTGCGCCACCCGGGAACACGGTTTTAGGCAGTGCTTGGGGTGTGCCGTTGTTGATGGCGCGAGCGCCATAGCCAATGCGCTTGCCGCCCTTCAAATGTTTGGCAATGCTGGGATGTGTTTTCCAGCGTTGCATTTCCTCGAAAGGATTCATATAGGTGTTGGTGTAATCGAGGCCCAACACAAAACCCAAAGTGACTTTGTTGTCCTCAAGATGGTAGAGAAAGCCGCCACCAAAGCTGTTGTCTTCGATGGGCCAGCCCGAGGTGTGCACCACCAGCCCCGGCTTGGCAAGCGAAGGGTCGACTTCCCATGATTCTTTGATACCAATGGCAAAGGTTTGTGTGTCTTTACCTTGGTTGAGTTTGAAACGCTCAATGACTTGCTTGCCCAAATGTCCACGCGCACCTTCAGCAAACACGGTGTACTTGGCATGCAGCTCCATGCCGAGTTGAAAGTTGTCGGTGGGCAAACCATCTTTGCCCAGTCCCACATGGCCGGTGGCCACGCCTTTCACAGATCCGTCGTCGTTGTAAAGCACTTCGGCTGCGGTGAAGCCTGGAAAGATTTCCACCCCCATCGCCTCGGCTTGTTGGGCCAGCCATTTGGTGACATTGCTGAGTGACACTACATAGCATCCATCATTGTGAAAATTGCGTGGCATTAGCCATGAGGGCACTGTGGAAGAACTTTGTTCCGACAGGATCAGCAACTCGTCATCAGTCACCGCTTGGTTCAAAGGCGCACCCCGCGCTTTCCAATCGGGGAACAATTCATCCATGGCACGCGGGTCCATCACCGCGCCCGACAAAATATGTGCGCCCGGTTCAGACCCCTTTTCTAAAACCACCACCGATAAGTCTTGGCCTTTATCGTTGCAAAGTTGTTTCAGACGAATCGCTGTGGCCAAACCTCCTGGTCCTCCGCCCACCACCACCAGGTCGTATTCCATTGCTTCGCGAGGGCCGAATTGTTCGAGCAAATCTTGGGGAGTCATAGGAAAGTAATTGAGTATGTCATTGCAGCGACAGATTCTATTCGCAGTGGTCGTGACTTGTCGCCATAATCAAATGTCCTCGCAGCTGTACTTGGCATCTGCAGTGATTTATTGATATTCAGGAGTTCAACATGGCATACAGCCTTGATTTATCCGGACGCGTGGCCTTGGTCACAGGCGCTTCAAGTGGTTTGGGCGAACAGTTTGCGCGCACCTTGGCAAGCGCCGGTGCGGCCGTGGTTTTGGCCAGTCGCCGAACAGAAAGACTTAAGTCATTGCGCATCGACATAGAAGCGCAAGGCGGTGACGCGCATGTGGTCAGTTTGGATGTCACCAATCAAGAGAGCATTGAAGCCGCTGTGGCGTATGTGGAAACGGAGGTTGGCACCATCGATATTTTGATCAATAACTCTGGTGTCAGTGCCACTCAGCGCTTGCAAGACGTCAAGGAAGAAGACTTTGACTTTATCTTCAACACCAATGTGCGGGGCGCATTTTTCGTGGCCCAAGCTGTGGGTAAACGTATGTTGGGACGTGCCAAAGGCGCGTTGCCAGGCACTTACACCGGTGGACGCATCATCAACATCGCTTCAGCAGCAGCGTTGCGCGTGTTGCCGCAAATCGGCGTCTACTGCATGAGCAAAGCGGCGGTGGTGCAAATGACCAAAGCCATGGCGATCGAGTGGGGCAGGTACGGCATCAATGTCAATGCGATTTGCCCAGGCTATATAGACACAGAAATCAACCACCACCACTGGGAGACGGAGCAAGGAAAAAAATTGGTGAACATGTTCCCCAAAAAACGCTTGGGGCAACCACACGACCTCGATGCGTTGCTGGTGATGTTGGCCAGCCCGCAAAGCGATTTCATCAATGGCGCCGTGATTTCTGCAGATGATGGTTTTTCGATATGAGGATACAACTTCCCGCTGAAAAAAAATGGGTTTACCAAGAAGTGATAGCCATGCGCTGGGGCGATATGGACGCGATGGGGCACCTGAACAACACCAGCTACTTTCGCTACTTGGAGACAGCCCGTATCAATTGGTTTACCCAGTTAGCTTGCCCCCCCGCCCCCTCTGGCGAAGGCCCAGTCATCGTCAATGCGTTTTGTAATTTTTACAAGCAACTGGAATATCCCTGCGATGTGTTGGTGAAGATGTATGTCAGCGATCCGCAACGCAGTTCTTTTGAGTCTTGGGCCACTTTGGAGCGGGTTGATCAACCTGGCGTCATCCATGCGGATGGCGGAGCCACCACGGTATGGGTGAACTTCCCTCTGAAAAAATCAGCTGCGATACCCGATTGGATGAGGGCACATTTAATTTGATGGCAAAATGATATTCATAAACCATAAATAAAAGATGTCTCATTTATAGCAAGAATTAAGTTATTTAATCATTAATTGTTATTTTTTGTGGTTATTATCAATCATTACCACTTCATTTTGTGGATTGATGGAGAGAATAACAGTGACCCTTCCCCACGAGTTGTCAGCGCACATCATGCGCAAGCAACCGACCCAAAAACGCGCTCAGCTCACCATTGAAGCGATATTTGAAGCCACCTCGCAAATTGTTGACCGTGAAGGAGTCAGTGGTTTGACCACCAACAAAATTGCAGCCAAGGCGGGCTTTTCTGTGGGCACGCTCTACCAATATTTTTCCAGTAAAGAGGCCATATTTCGCGCCATGTCGCAACATGGCCGCAGCTTGGTATTGCGAGATATCGAAAGCTTTTTGTTCTCCATTGAATGCAGCCAAGATCCCCTGGACATTTCTGCTGAAGAATTTGTAAGACAGTATGTGCAAATTTGTATTGAAGGCTTTGCCTTAGGAAAAAGTTACCGACGGGCAATGAATCGCTTGTGTTGGCTTCTAGAGCAACCAGAAGAATCCGTAAGCTCGGTGCAAAAAATGGTCGAGCGCCTCACGCTGTGTTTGAAATATTTGCAACATCCGATGTTGCCGGTACTGGATGAGACGCATATGTTTGTGATGAGTCGGTCCTTGCTGGGATGTTTACGAAGCGCCTCTTTAGAGCGTTTCGCTCCTTTGGACTCTGTCGAGTTCGAGCAGCAGTTGGTTGAATTGCTAATGGGGCAATTTGTTCGCAACTTAGAAGCCGCTTAAGTTTTTATAGCTTTTTCTCTTTCGGGATGCGCCCCATCAAATAAAACTCAGGGTTGGGCAACATATTCGAAAAACTGGCGATGCGATTGGATAAGCCAAAAAACGCCGTGATGGATGCAATATCCCAAATATCTTCATCATTTAATCCATGGGCGTGCAGGGCAGGGAAATCCGCTTCCGCCACTTCGTCGCTGTGCAGGCAAACTTTCATTGCAAAGTCGAGTATGGCGCGTTGACGTGGGCTGATCTCGGCTTTGCGGTAATTGATAGCGACTTGGTCGGCTACCAGCGGTTTTTTCTCGTAAATACGCAAAATGGCCCCATGCGCCACCACGCAATACAGGCAGTGATTGGCCGCGCTGGTGGTGGTGACAATCATTTCCCGTTCACCCTTGCTCAGGCCACTGTCTTCGCGCAACATGAGGGCATCGTGGTAGGCAAAAAAGGCACGCCACTCGGCAGGTCGTCTGGCCAGCGTTAAAAACACTTGCGGGACAAAGCCGGCTTTTTCCTGAACCTCCAAAATTTTGACGCGTAGGTCTTCAGGCAGGTCGTTGATGTCGGGGGCAGGGTAGCGGTTCATAGTGTCTCCAGTGTGCAGATTATGCCCAGCGATCAAGCTTGGCGCTAAGCCCATGCCCCTAGAATGAACTCTGTGCAGCCAAGGAGAGTGGTTTGAATAAATTGTTTCCCAGTGCGGCCGCCGCACTCGAAGGATTGGTCCACGATGGGCAGTTGATCGCCGTGGGTGGTTTTGGTTTGTGTGGCATTCCCGAAGCGTTGATTGCTGCTTTGCGTGACAGCAAGGTACAAAACCTGACAGCTATCTCCAACAACGCCGGTGTCGATGATTTTGGTTTGGGAATTTTGTTGCAAACCCGACAAATCAAAAAAATGATTTCCTCTTATGTGGGTGAAAACAAAGAGTTTGAGCGTCAGTATTTGGCCGGCGAACTCGAGCTTGAATTCACTCCGCAAGGTACTTTGGCTGAAAAATTGCGTGCTGGTGGCGCGGGCATTCCCGCTTTTTTCACCAAAACCGGCGTGGGCACGGTGGTTGCCGACGGCAAGGAGTTGCGCGAATTTGAGGGCGAGACCTATGTCATGGAGCACTCGTTGGTGCCTGATATTTCTTTGGTTAAAGCGTATGCCGCAGACCGTGTGGGCAATTTGCAGTTTCGCTTGACTGCTCGCAACTTCAACCCAGCCGTGGCCATGGCGGGCAAAGTCTGTGTGGTTGAGGTGGAAAAAATAGTGGAGGTGGGCGATATGCACCCCGATCATGTGCATTTACCCGGCATTTATGTGCACCGCATTGTGCTCAACGCCCATCCCGAAAAACGCATTGAAAAACGCACGATCACCGAAAAAGCAGGAGTCTGACCATGAGTTGGAGCCAAGACCAAATGGCCGCACGTGCGGCCCATGAATTAGAAGACGGTTTTTATGTCAATCTCGGCATTGGCATTCCCACGCTGGTGGCCAACCATGTGCCCAGCCATATCGAGGTCTGGCTTCAGTCTGAAAACGGTATGTTGGGCATAGGCCCTTTTCCCAACGAAGACCATGTGGATGCCGACCTCATCAACGCGGGCAAGCAAACTGTCACCACTTTGGCCGGAACTTCCATTTTTGGCAGTCATGACAGTTTTGCCATGATTCGTGGTGGAAAGATTAATTTGTCAATTTTGGGCGCCATGCAGGTCAGCGAAAAAGGTGACCTTGCCAATTGGATGATTCCAGGCAAGATGGTCAAGGGCATGGGCGGCGCCATGGATTTGGTGGCCGGCGTCAAGCGCGTCATTGTCTTGATGGAGCATGTGGCCAAGAAGAAAGATGGCACCGAGGATTTAAAAATTCTTCCTCAATGCACCTTGCCTTTGACGGGCGTTACTGTGGTCGACCGCATCATCACCGATTTGGCTGTGATGGACGTGACAGCAGCCGGGCTCAAAGTGGTTGAATTGGCCGATGGGGTGACCTTGGCGTTTTTACAAAGCAAGACTGGCGTCAAGCTGATTTAAAGCGTTTTTATGCCAAAGGTGCGAGGGCTTGATGCATTATCTTGCTGTGCTCATCAAAATAGCGGTTGGCCTGAGCAGTGGGCACCAAATACTTGGTACGCCGGTTTGAGCCCTCATGCAGGGTTTCAATCAAGCTAATTTCGCGTAAAACATTGAGCTTGCGGTGAATCGTGGCTGGCGAGGCGATATGCGACAGGGTCATGGCCTCGGTCACGGTGAGTGACTTGCCCAAAGAATGTCGAACGGCAATGGTCTCTAACAATTTTTTTGCATCGAGATCCAAAGAGGGAAGTTCTCCCTTGCCTTCAATAGTTTGGAGCAGGGTTAAGAAACGAAGATAGATATTTTTGCTCATTTGGGAAATATTAACATCCTGATGAAAATTAAGTAGGTTTTTAATAAAAAATTTATTATTAAATAAATATATCTAATAATTATGTTTATTACTATTACTTTAATTGTCTTAATTGCCAGATTTAATCAGTTAATTAATATATCACCGATGCAGAGGTACTTCATTTCCAAGTATTCGGCCATGCCGTGGCTTGAGCCTTCACGACCCAAGCCCGACTGTTTAACGCCACCAAAGGGCACGTGTTCGGTAGCGAGGACGCCCACATTGATGCCTACCATGCCGTACTCCAAAGCCTC
>CAMBXY010000079.1 GCA_945871945.1 Bordetella parapertussis | reverse complement strand
GCGGCGTATTTGTCTTTTGTGGGCTACAAAATGTGGACCGCCAAGCCAGGCGACCAGCCCATTGTCAATATCACCGCCGGGCTTTACTTTCGCCAGTCCTTGTGGATCACTTTGCTCAACCCAAAGGCGATTATGTTTTACATGGCGTTTTTCCCTTTGTTTATAGACCCGCAGGCGCATCTGGGCGTACTCACTTTTGGTGTGATGGCCGTGACCGTGGCGGGCCTTACATTTCTTTATGGTCTGTTGGTATGTATATTGGCGCAACGTTTGTCCATGCGTTTACAACAGCGCCCTTGGGTGGGCCGCGCGTTACAAAAACTGGGCGGGGGCTTGTTGGTGGCCTTTGGTGTGAAACTTGTCTTGAGTAAATAAATATGGCCAAAATCTTTTGTATTGCCAACCAAAAAGGCGGCGTGGGTAAAACCACCACCACGGTGAACTTATCCGCTGCCTTGGCCGCCATTGGGCAGCGGGTTTTGATGGTCGACTTGGATCCGCAAGGCAACGCCACCATGGGCTCGGGCGTGGACAAGCGCACATTGGAAAACACGGTTTACGACGTTTTGTTGGGTGAAAGCAGCATTGCGCAAGCCCGCGTCAGCAGCGTGTGGGGTGAGGCTGCAGCCAAGCCCCAAGCAGCCAAATACCATGTGTTGGGTGCCAACCGCGAATTGGCGGGTGCGGAAGTGGAGTTGGTTGGTTTGGATCAGCGCGAGATGCGACTCAAACTTGCGTTGCAACAAGTGGACAAAGAGTACGACATTGTGCTTATTGATTGCCCACCGTCCCTGTCTTTGCTCACCCTCAACGGCCTGTGTTCAGCCAATGGCGTGATTGTGCCCATGCAGTGCGAGTATTTTGCACTCGAAGGTTTAACCGACTTGGTCAACACCATCAAACAAGTGCATGCCAACCTCAACCATGACTTGAAAATCATTGGCCTTTTGCGTGTGATGTTCGACCCGCGTATTACTTTGCAAATGCAGGTGAGTGATCAACTCAAGGCGCACTTTGGCGACAAGGTTTTCAACACCCTGATTCCGCGTAATGTGCGTTTGGCAGAAGCGCCCAGCTACGGCCTGCCCTGCTTGGTGTTCGACCCCAGCGCCAAAGGCAGCGTGGCATTCATAGACTTTGCCAAAGAGCTGGTCGAGCGTTTCGAAACTTTATAAATCACAGGACTGACGACGCATGGCAACCAAAAAAAACAAAGGCCTAGGCCGTGGACTAGAGGCCTTGTTGGGCCCAACCGCCACCGACACCCCCAACGCAGCCGAGGACGGCGCGCCTTCCGTGCTGTCACTCGACAATATGGTGGCAGGTGTGTACCAGCCCCGAACCCGCATGGATGAAGGTGCTTTGTATGAGCTGGCTGAAAGTATCAAAGCCCAAGGCATCATGCAGCCCATCTTGGTGCGGCGATTGAGCACCGGTGCCAACGCAGGCAAATATGAAATCATCGCTGGCGAAAGACGTTTTCGCGCAGCCAAATTAGCCGGTTTGAGTGAGGTGCCGGTGCTGGTGCGTGATGTGCCCGACCAAGCCGCGGCCGCCATGGCCTTGATAGAGAACATTCAGCGTGAAGACCTTAACCCCTTAGAAGAAGCGCAAGGCTTGCAGCGCTTGATCAAAGAATTTGGCTTGACGCACGAAGACGCAGCCCAAGCGGTAGGGCGTTCACGCAGCGCAGCAAGCAATTTGCTTCGTTTGCTCAACCTTGCTGACGCGGTGCAAACCATGTTGATGGCCGGCGACCTCGACATGGGCCACGCCAGAGCCCTGTTGTCTTTGGACAAGGCCGCGCAAATCACAGCAGCCAATCAAATCAGCGCAAAAAAACTCTCGGTCAGAGAGGCCGAGAGCTTGGCCAAAAAAATAGGCGCAGAGTTTGCGCTGGTCGCGCAAAAGCCCAAAAAAGAAAAATCCCGTGACTTAAAGCGGGTGGAAGAAGAGTTGGCCGATTTGCTCACCGCGCAAGTGGAAATACGCATCAAAAAAACTGTCAAACGCCATGGGCGAATGGAAGAAATGGGCGAGCTTGCAATTGCTTTTGGCTCGCTTGACGCGCTCAATGGCATCATCGATAAATTGCGCGCGGCTTAAATCGCGTTGGTTTAGCGTTATCCTTGAGAGACAAAAAAATTTCTGCTCATAGAATATTCATTAACGCAGATTGCTGGAGAAGACAAACATGATCACCACCCTTGCACGGCGCACCGTCGCCGTTTCTGTGCTGGCTTTGTGGGCGCACGCTGCCCTAGCCCAAGAGACATTCAAAATCGGCATCGTCAGCTTTTTGTCGGGACAAGCCGCAGAAAGCTTTGGCATACCTGCGGTCAATGGCGCCAAGGTGTTGGTCGAGGCCTTTAACAAAGGCCAAGCGCCCGCGCCCTATAACAAGGTTGGCATCGGCGGTCTGCCCATCGAGGTCATTTATGTGGATGAAGCTGGTGGTGCCACCAAGCAAGTCCAAGAATTGCGCAACCTCTATGAGCGCGACAAAGTTGATGTGGTGGTGGGCTATGTAGGCTCGGGTGACTGCTTGGCGGTGGCGCCGGTGGCCGAAGAGCTGAAGAAGTTTTTGATTTTGTATGACTGCGGCACACCGCGCATTTTTGAAGACAACAGTTTTCGCTATGTGTTTCGCACAGCAGCACATGGCACCATGGACAACGTGTCCTTGGCGCGGTATTTGAAAGCGCGCAACATTCCTGTCAAAACCTATAACCTCATTAACCAAGACTATGCATGGGGTCAAGATTCGCGCAAAGACTTTATGTTGTCGATGGCGAATTTATACCCCGAGGCCAAAGCCGGCGTAGACCAATTGCCCAAATTCGGCGCGGGCCAGTACGGAACCGAAATTTCGGCCTTGATGTCCAAGCCCGCCGACTTGGTCCACTCCAGTTTGTGGGGTGGTGATTTGCAGGCGCTTGTCTTGCAAGCCGGCCCACGCGGCTTGTTTAAAAAGTCCCAAGTGGTGTTGACCGCCGGCGACCATGTGCTGCCAGGTTTGGGTGAAAAAATGCCCGACGGCACCATTCTGGGTGCACGCGGCGCTTATGGTTTGATGGCCCCGCCCTCGCCTTTGAACACATGGTTTTGGGATACCTACAGCAAGGCCAATAACGTCTACCCCGTGCAAGCGCCCTACCGCATGGCGCAAGCCTTGATGGGTTTGAAACTCGCAGCAGAAAAAGCCATGGCTGCCAACGGTGGCAAAAAACCTTCCACCGAAGTGCTGGCTGCATCTCTGCGCGGCAGCGAGTGGATGTCGCCGGGCGGCAAGATTCGCATGGCGCTCTCCAACGGCCAACAAGCCATTCAAGACTCGGCCATTGGGCGCACACAGTGGGATGCCACCAAAAAAATGGTGGTGCTCAACGATATCCAACGCTTTGACGCAGAGTGTGTGAATCCTCCGCTGAATGTGAAGTCTGAAGATTGGTTGAAGTCGGGCTTTGCGGGTGCTAAATGCGATGTCAAGCCTGCTGCAGCGGCCAAAAAAGCCGCTGACAAAAAACCTGCCAAATAAAAAGCCCCTGTGAACTTAGCGCTCACCATTGCCATTGATGGCGTGACCTATGCGTCATGGCTGTTCATCGTCGCCCTGGGTCTGACCTTGGTGTTTGGCGTGCTCAAAATCCTCAATATTGCTCACGGCAGTTTTTATGCCTTGGGCGCTTATGTCACGGCCAGTTTGGTAGCCCTGACTGCTTCTTGGGGCTTGCCGCCGGCTGTGTCTTTGTTGGCCATGTTGGTGGCCGCACTGGCGGTGGCGGCACTGGTTGCGCCCTTGATCGAGCGCGGCTTGCTGCGCTTTTTTTATGGCCGCGACGAGGTCTTGTTGGTGCTGGTCACATACGCCATGTTTCTCATGATGGAAGACCTCACCAAATTGATTTGGGGCGCCAATCCTTTTTATGTGTCCGAGCCCTATGGCTTGTTTGGCAACATCGACATTGGCAGCCAAACCTATGTGGGCTACGACTTCATGTTGGTGGCTTTGGCGGTGGTGGTGGGATTGGGCGTTTGGTGGGGCTTGAACCGCACCCGCTTTGGCAAGATTGTCACCGCCGTGATTCACAGCGCCGAGGTGGCCGCCAGCATGGGCATACAAGTCTCGCGTGTGTATATGTTTGCGTTTGCTGTGGGTATTTTCTTGGCCGCCTTGGGTGGCGCATTCACCGCGCCCATGTTGTCGGTGCAGCCGGGCTTGTCGGTCGGCGTCATCATCATCTCGTTTGCGGTGGTGATTATTGGCGGCTTGGGCAGCATAGAGGGCGCGGCCATAGGCGCTTTGATTGTGGGCTTGGCGCGTGCACTGGCGGTGCATGTCTGGCCGGTGGCTGAGTTGTTTTCGGTGTATTTGGTCATGGCCTTGGTGTTGATGTTCAGGCCGCAAGGTTTGTTTCAACGTATACAGGCGCGAAAAATTTAAGCCATGTCGCTGACTGCTTTGTTGTTGCGCGCCTTGCTTGTGTTGCTAATCATGGCCGGCGTGGGCTATATCTTGCCCTCTTGGATGCAATTCATGCTGACCATGGCCATGGCCAATGGCTTGGTGTCTTTAGGCATTGTCTTGCTCATGCGCGGTGGCGTGGTCGCTTTTGGTCAAGGCCTGATGTCAGCGATTGGTGGTTATGCCGCTGCCCTGTTGTTTTTGCACTGGGGCGTGACAGACGCCGTTTTGTTGGCCTTCTTGGGCGGCTTGTTCGCCATGCTCATTACCGCACCCTTTGCCCCCTTGTTGGCGCGTTACCGTGGCATTTTCTTTTCCATGCTGTCCTTGGCTTTTTCTATGGTGGGCTACGGCTTGCTTGTGAAAACCGAGTCCTTGGGCGGCTCTGACGGTTTCAATATGGGGCGGGTCACGCTGTTGGGACAAAGTTTGGCCGATGACGAGGTGCGCTTTAGTTTGTATGCCACCACCTTGGTGTTGACGCTGGTGTGCGCGGTGTTGGCGCGGATTTATTTTTTGTCTAGCCGAGGCTTGGTCACGCGGGCTTTGCGCGACAACGAGTTGCGGGTGGAGTATTTGGGCGGCTCGGTGAGCCAAACCATGAGCCTCAATTTTGTGCTCGCCGCCTTCACCGCCGGCATGGGCGGCGCATTGGCGGTGATGGCCTTGGGCCATATAGACCCTAATTTCAGCTATTGGACAAGCTCGGGCGAGTTTGTGTTTGTGGCGATTTTGGCCGGCAGCCAAAGCGTGGTGGCGGTCATGTTGTCGTCTTTGGTGCTGGAAGTGGTGCGCTCATTTTCCAGCGCTTACTTCCCCAACACCTGGCAATTGGCGCTGGGTATTTTTCTGTTGCTGGTGATCCGTTTCCTGCCGCTGGGCTTGGGCTCTTTGTGGAGCAAAGCAGCGTCCAAAGCAAAGGCGGATACATGAGCGAAAACCTTTTGCTGCACGCCCAAGGCTTGAACAAACAATTTGGCGCGGTGGTGGCTGCCCAAGATGTGAATGTGCAGGTGAAAGCTGGTGAGCGGGTGAGCCTGATTGGCAGCAATGGCGCTGGCAAAACCACGTTTGTGAACATAATCACCGGCTATGTGCGCGCTGACAGCGGCAGCATTTGGCTGGGCAAAACCGATATCAGCCGCATGTCGCCACGCGACATTACCCGCTTGGGTGTGGCGCGGTCGTTTCAAATTCCGCAGCTCTACCCCAGCATGACGGTGCTGGAAAACATGCTGGTGGCTTTGGCTTGCCATGAAAACCGACTCTCCGCTTGGCGGCCGGCGGCGTCAAGTCAGCGCGTCATGCGTGCTGACGAGGTCTTGTCACGCTTTGGCTTGCTCAAGCACCGCGAGCGTTTGGTGGCCGAGTTGCCCGGGGGTCTTCGCAAACTCATAGACATCGCTTTGGCCATGACCGGTTCACCGCGTTTGTTGTTGTTGGACGAACCCACCAGCGGTGTGGCGGCAGAAGAAAAATTTCCCATGATGGACACCATCATGCAGGCCTTGGAAGGTCAAGCGCTAACAGTGCTGTTTGTGGAACACGATATGGACATCGTCAAACGCTATTGCGAGCGCGTGGTGGCGTTTTACAGCGGACGCATCATTGCCGATGATGTGCCGGCGGTGGCTTTGGCGCAAGCCGATGTGCGCCGCTACGTCACCGGCGAGCGTTTGCCCGAGGATGCGCCACATGCTTGAACTGCGCGATGTGCATGTCGATATCGCTTCCGTGCAAGTTTTGCGTGGCTTTGGTATGCATCTGGCCAAAGGCCAAATGGTGGGCTTGGTTGGGCGCAATGGCGCGGGCAAAACCAGCACCCTGCGCAGCATCATGGGGCATTTGAAATTGCGCCAAGGTCAACTGCTGTTCCAAGGCCAAGACTTGGCGCAGATGCCCGCCCATGCCCGCGCGGCACTGGGCATTGGCTATATGCCCGAAGACCGCGGCTTGGTGCCCGAACTCACGGTGGAAGAAAACATCGTGCTGCCTTTGTGGGTCAGTCCCACGCTGTCTTTGAACCAACGGTTGGCTTGGGTTTACGAGGTTTTGCCCGAACTCAAAGACATGTCGACACGGCGCGCCCTGCTGCTGTCTGGCGGTCAACAAAAACTCGTGGCGCTGGCGCGTGCCTTGGCGGTGGGCACGCGTTTGTTGCTGCTAGACGAACCCTTTGAAGGCGTGGCGCCGGCTTTGTCTATGCGCTTGTCTGAGGTGATTG
>CAMBXY010000078.1 GCA_945871945.1 Bordetella parapertussis | reverse complement strand
GAAATAGAGCGTAGCCGCAGCACTTGGGGATGGTTATCTGGCGCCAGCGCATTTTTGTCCGAGGCTTGCTTGAGCATTTGGTTGTATTGGGTGAGGGCGCTGCCTTCGACCTCGGCGGCAGGCACGAGCTTGGTGAAATTGGACTGCTTACCCACCTCTACCCCATCGCGGGAAAAAGCATCCAAGCTGTAAGCACCGGCCATACAAAATGCACAGCGATGGAAAAAAGCACGTTTGGTCAGCATAGATGTAGCCTCTGAAGGGGTCGCACAATACAAGGGTATGAACGATAACCCAACTCCTTCGATCAAGCTACCTTCGTGGCAGGACAGTTTGATGATTTACCTCAGCCCCAACAGCTTGCGTATGTTGGTTTTGGGGTTTTCGGCAGGTTTGCCACTTTTGCTGGTGCTGGGCACCCTCAGTTTTCGTCTTCGCGAAGCCGGCATAGACCGCGCCACCATCGGTTTTTTAAGCTGGGTCGGTTTGGCCTATGGTTTCAAATGGGCATGGGCACCGCTGGTAGACCGCTTGCCTTTGCCACTGCTCACAACGCTGTTGGGACGGCGGCGCAGTTGGTTGTTGCTGGGGCAAGCGGCGGTGATGGCCGGGCTTTTAGGCATGGCGTGGAGCAACCCGCAAGATTCACTCACGCCCTTGGTGGGTTTTGCACTGCTGGCGGCGTTTGGCTCGGCCACACAAGACATTGCTTTAGATGCGTTTCGGATTGAGTCTGCCCAAGCGAGGTTGCAAGCGGTGTTGGCCGCAAGCTACCAAACCGGTTATCGACTTGCCATGATTTGGGCGGGTGCGGGGGTGTTTTGGATTGCCGCACGCGCAGAGGTCAGCGGCTTGCCCGCAGGCACATACCAAGATGCGGCTTGGCGCATTGCCTACATCGCCATGGCGCTGTCGATGGCGGTGGGCATGCTGACGGTGCTGTTTTCCAAAGAGCCCGCCCATGTGTTTCTGACGCCAGCACGAGGTCTGCGCGAATGGCTGCAAGTGGCGGTGGTGGCACCCTTTAGCGAGTTTGTACGGCGCTACCGTTGGCACGCGGTGTTGCTGTTGGCCTTGATTGGCACCTACCGCATCAGCGACATCGTCATGGGCATCATGGCCAACCCGTTTTATGTGGACATGGGTTACACCAAAGAAGAGGTGGCTACCGTCACCAAACTGTACGGCGTGATCATGACCTTGGTTGGCGCTTTCTTGGGTGGCACCATGGTGCTGCGATGGGGCGTGATGCGCGTGTTGATGCTGGGCGCGGTCTTGAGTGCGCTTACCAACCTGCTGTTTGCTTGGCTGGCCTTGCACGGCCATGATGTTTATGCTTTGATTGCAGTGGTGTCAGCCGACAACTTGGCCAGCGGTATTGCCTCGGCCGCCTTCATTGCCTATTTGTCTTCCCTCACCCATGTGCAGTACTCGGCTACGCAGTACGCGCTGTTCAGTTCGCTCATGCTTTTATTGCCCAAGTTCTTGGCTGGATTTTCGGGCGTAGCGGTAGATGCTGCCGGCTATGCGTGGTTTTTCATGGGCACTGCCTTGTTGGGTCTTCCCGTGTTGCTGCTGGTGTGGTTGGCCAGCAAGTTTGGCTCTTCAGGCGATTAAAAATTAATTGGGATCTGACCCCGATTAATTAACAGAGACGGGCACGCGAGGGGCCAAGGCGCACATCAGCTCATAGCCCACGGTGCCAGCCGCCGCGGCCACCTCGTCGATGCACAACACTTCGCCGGTGCTGGCTTGACCCCACAGTGTGGCTGAAGCGCCAATGCCGGCTTGGGGTACGGGTGTTAAATCCACGCACAACATATCCATGCTGACCCGCCCGACGGTGGTGCAACGCTGGCCATCGATCAACACCGGCGTACCCGTGGGGGCATGGCGCGGATAGCCATCTGCATAGCCGCAGGCCACCACAGCAATGCGCATATCGCGTGGCGCTTGGAAAACACCGCCATAGCCGACCTTGTCGCCAACCTTCAAATCTTGCGTGGCAATGACTTGGCTGCGCAAACTCATGGCGGGACGCAAACCCCAGTGCGCCGCGTCATGCAAAGGATGGTCGGGCGCGCTGCCGTACAAAGCAATACCGGGGCGCACCCAATCGGCCGTGACCTCGGGCGCTGACCCATGGCGCAACACCGCCGCGCTGTTGGCCAAGCTGCGCTCACCGGGCAGGTCGTGGCTGATGTCTTTGAACACCTGAAGTTGTGCGTCCACGCCCTGCGCATCGTCAGCATGTGCGAAGTGGGTCATCAGCGATATTTCATCCACCTGCGGCAAGGCATTCAAACGCACCCAAGCCGAGCGAAACCGTGCTGGGGCAAAGCCCAGGCGGTTCATGCCAGTGTTCATTTTCAAAAAGACCCTCTGCGCCAGCTGTGTTTTGTGGCGACTGAGCATATCGATTTGCGCCTCGTGGTGCACCACATGCCACAGGTCTAGGCGCGAACACAGCTCTAAATCGCGTTGCTCAAACACGCCTTCGAGCAACAAGACCGGGCCACGCCAACCCAGATCGCGCAATATTTGTGCTTCTTGCAAGTCCAGCACCGCAAAACCATCGGTGGCTCGCAAGCCCTCGAACACCCGCTGCAGGCCATGACCGTAAGCGTCGGCTTTGACCACCGCACAAACCCGCGCATCGCGCGCCGCATGTCGCACACCTGCAAGGTTGTCGCGAAGGGCTTGGGTATGGATAAGGGCTTGTATGGGACGGGCCATAGGAGAGATTGTCGCAGGCTCGAAAAAGTCTAAATCGCATGATATAACTCACCAGCACTCAGGGCTTTTGTACTTCACTCCTCTCTTTATGCCTTCTCACTTCAACCGCTTTCCCTGCATCCCTGACTTTTTATGAAACGCGGTTTTTACACCATCATGGCGGCGCAGTTTTTCAGCTCCTTGGCTGACAACGCCTTGTTTGTGGCCGCGGTTGAACTCATCAAGGCCGGCGGCGGCCCTGAATGGCAGGGCGCAGCACTGGTACCCATGTTTGCCTTGTTTTATGTGGTGCTCGCGCCATTTGTCGGCGCCTTCGCCGACTCGCGCCCCAAGGGGCAGGTGATGTTCGTCAGCAATGGCATCAAAGTGCTGGGTTGTTTAATGATGTTGTTTGGCTCGCATCCCTTGCTGGCCTATGCCATCGTTGGCTTGGGCGCGGCCGCCTACTCGCCAGCCAAGTACGGCATCCTTACCGAGTTGCTGCCTGCCTCCTTGTTGGTCAAGGCCAATGGCTGGATTGAGGGCTTGACCATCGCCTCGATCATCTTGGGTGTGTTGCTAGGTGGGCAGTTGGTGGGACCGCATATTGCCGGCTTTTTACTCAGTTTTGACTTTCCCTTGGTTGACACGCCCATAGACACTGCCCCCGAAGCAGCTATTTGTATGTTGGTCTTTTTGTATCTTTTGGCGGCTTGGTTCAATACCCGAATTCCCGACACGGGCGTGGCCCTGATTCCCCTTCAAGCCGATCAACAACACTCGCTGCCGCGTCACTTGCTGGCCTTGGTACCCGACTTTTGGCGCTGCAACAGGCTGTTGTGGCGCGACAAGCTGGGGCAAATTTCCTTGGCCACCACCACCTTATTTTGGGGTGTCAGCGGTAATTTGCGCTACATCGTTTTGGCTTGGAGCGCCGTGGCTTTGGGCTACACCACCACCCAAGCTTCTTCTTTGGTGGGCGTCATTGCGATTGGCACGGCCGTGGGTGCGGTGATGGCTTCGCTGCGCACCCGCTTGAGCGATGCCCCCAAGCTGATGGGTTTGGGCATCGCCATGGGTTTGCTGGTGCTGGTGATGAACCTGATTGACAATGTGTGGGTGGCTGCGCCGTTTTTCATTTTGCTCGGCGGCTTGGGCGGCTTTTTGGTGGTGCCTATGAACGCCTTGCTGCAGCACCGCGGCCACAACCTGATGGGAGCGGGTCGCTCTATCGCGGTACAAAACTTCAATGAACAGGCTTGTATTTTGGCCTTGGGCGGTTTGTATGCCCTGTCTTCTGCGTTCGGCTTGAGCGCTTTTACGGCCATTGTTTGTTTTGGCGTGATAGTGGCGGGCAATATGTGGCTGATTCAGCGCTGGCATAAAAGCAACTGCGTTCACCACGCCCAAGAGGTCGAGCGCTTGCTGGACATCGCCCGCCAAGACCCCTCTCACTGAACCCCATGACAAGCACTTGGGGGCCGGTACTGGCCCTGGTTTTCAATGCCGCCGTGTTCGGTTTGAGTTGGTGGCCTCTGAGAGAAATGCAAGCCCGTGGCTTGCATCCCCTGTGGGCCACAGCACTGATGTTCGGTTTGGCCTGTGTTTGCATCATTGTCTACCGGCCACAAGCTTGGCGCGGTTTGTTGCGCCACCCGATCTTATGGTGGTTGTTCATCGCCTCGGGGCTGACCAACTTTGGCTTCAATTGGGCTGTCACCTTGGGCGATGTGGTCAGAGTGGTTTTGCTTTTTTACACCATGCCTGCATGGGCGGTGGTGTTGGCTTGGTGGCTGCTCGGCGAGCGCCCCAGCCGTGGCGGGCTGCTGCGCTTGTTGTTGGCACTCTTGGGCGTTGCGCTGGTGCTTAAAACCCCCGAAATGGACTGGCCATGGCCGGCTTCTTTACTGGACTATTTGGCGCTTTTAGGCGGTGCAAGTTTTGCCTTGGTCAATGTTTTGCTGCGCAAATTGGCCTATGTGCCCGACAGCGAACGCACCAGCGCCATGTTTGGTGGCGGCATGCTGGTGACTGCCGTGGCGGCGGCTATCGGTGTGCCCTTGGGGTTGGTTTCTGTGCCTACAGATTTGAGTTGGTGGCCGTATGCGCTGGGCCTCTCGCTTCTTTTGCTGGCGGCCAACGCCAGCTTGCAATATGGCGCCGCACGCTTGCCCGCCAGCACCACCGCTTTGGTGATGTTGTCCGAGATTGTGTTTGCCGCCCTGTCGTCTGTGGCCTTGGGTGCGTCTGAGCTCAGCGAACGCAAACTCTTAGGGGGTGCGCTGATTGTGTTGGCGGCGTTTTTAGCGACAATGCCCACATCCTCCAAGGAACCCCCTTTATGACCACTCTTTACGATTTCCAAGCCCAGTCGATTACCGGCGAAACGGTGAACCTTTCCGATTACAAAGACAAAGCTTTGTTGATTGTCAACACCGCCAGTGCTTGCGGCTTCACGCCTCAATTTGCCGGCTTGGAAGCTTTGCAACAAGAGTTTGCCTCTCAAGGCTTGGTGGTTTTAGGTTTCCCCTGCAACCAGTTTGGCAGCCAAGACCCGGGCAGCAATCAAGACATTGGCGCTTTTTGCCAAAAAAACTATGGCGTGAGCTTTCCCATGATGGCCAAAATTGATGTCAACGGCGCGCAAGCACATCCCTTGTTTCAGTGGCTCAAAACACAGGCGCCAGGCGTCTTGGGCAGCGAAGGCATCAAATGGAACTTCACCAAGTTTTTGGTTAATCGACAAGGGCAAGTGGTCAAGCGCTATGCGTCTCTTGATAAACCCGCCAGCATGTCGGCAGATATTGCCGCAGCTTTAGCCCAAACTTGAGCAAGTTTGCACCCTCCGCCCGGCAACGACCATGACCCTCTTTCATAGCGCACAAAGAGTGGCTGATCAAGCCATGTCGAGGTGGTGGGCTAAAGACTTGCTTGGTCGTCAACACACGATGTTGCAGGGCTATTTGTTTTTAATTTTTTTGATCCTGATTGGCTTTTGTTTTATTCAGGGCCCCACTGATCTTTTGCCGTCTAATCTTTTGGCCTTGGCCGCCTTGTCGCTGCTTTACCTGCTTTATGCACGCCGTATCGTGGGCTTGAAATGGATGGCTCACGGCATGATGGCCATCAGTTTCAGTCTGATTTTTTCCATTCTTTTGGGCGGCGGTGGCTTGTCTTCACCTTTGATGTTGTGGCTGGGTATGGTGCCGGTGCCAGCTATTTTTATGCTCGGTATTTCCAGCTCCTTGAAGTGGGCGGCAGGCGTCATGTTCAGTATTTTGTCGCTGTTTGGGCTTACCGCGTTGGGATGGTTACCCACAGAATTTCACTTTGAGCGCAGTCACATCACTTGGGCTGCTGTCAGCAGCTTGTGTGTTGCCAGCAGCGTGTTTTTCTTGCCTCTCATTTACCACTTGCTGAACCAAAGACAACTGGCTGAAATTGAGAAGCGCAACACCGAACTCGAGCAAACCCGCACAGAATTGGTGGCGTCGGAAAGCCACAAAGACCGCTTCATGGCTTCAGTGGGTCATGAATTGCGCACACCCATGAATGCGATTTTGGGCTTCAACGACTTGTTGCAACAAGACGAACAACTCTCAGCCGATGACCAAGAGACTGTTGCACTCATCAGCCAATCCACCCGCAAGTTGCTTAAGCTGATCAACCAAATTTTGGATTTCTCGCAGTTGCAAGCTGGCCGCTTGCTGCTGAGCTTAGAGCCCGCCTTGTTAGAGGAAGAGCTTCAACATGTGTTCAACAGCATTCGCCCGCAAGTCAACCCCCAAGTGACATTGCAATTGGAACTGACGCCGGATGTGCCGGTTTGGATCTACACGGATGCGCAAAGGCTCAAAGAAGTGTTGCTGAGTTTGCTAGACAACGCCTGCAAGTTCACCAGCGAAGGCCGGATCTTGCTGCGCATCAGCGTGCAAGAACAGCAATTGTTGTTTGAAGTGATAGACACAGGCACCGGCATCGCTGCCGAGTTTCAAGCCCATATTTTCAACCGTTTTGAGCATGCCGATCAAGAAACTTTGCGCCAGTTTGGTGGTACCGGTTTAGGCCTGGCGGTGAC
>CAMBXY010000077.1 GCA_945871945.1 Bordetella parapertussis | reverse complement strand
CCAAACCCAAATCCCAAGCACTGCCGGTGATGTCGTACATATGCCAAGCAATCCCCAGCATCAGCATTTGGTTTGCGGAAATCCCCATCACGCGGGCAAGCCAAAAACGCATGAAAGCCGATTGCTTGAACAGTGCTTCGTAATGAGAGAAAAACATCAACAGGATTTCAGGCGGATGCCAGAGTGATGCAGCGCATTAACTCTTGCACTGCAAGGCCGGGGTCGTCTGCGCCCGTGATGGCTCTGACCACCGCAGCCGAGCCCACCCCAGTTTGCATCACTGCCGCTAAGGATTGCAAATCGATACCGCCAATCGCCACCAGCGGCGTGGCTTGCGCCAGTTGCGCATACTTGGCCAAGCGGCCCAAGCCTTGCGGCGCGGTTTGCATTTTTTTCAAGGTGGTGGGGAAAACCGCACCCAAAGCCATATAGCTGGGTCGCCAAGCCAGTGCGGCCAGCATTTCACTGTAGCCATGTGAGCTCAAACCCAAACGCAAGCCCGAGGCGCGCAATGTGTGCAGAGGTGTTTCTTGCATATCTTCTTGTCCCAGATGAACACCATACGCGCCTGCATCTACGGCCTGTTGCCAGTGATCATTGATGAAGAGCAGGCTTTGCGTGCCGGCCACCGCTTTGACTGACAAGGCAATTTGCTGGGCGATGGCCTGTGGGTCGTCGGACTTGAATCGGAGCTGAACCGTGGGGACACCGAGTTGCGCGACTTTGTCCACCCATTGGGCATCGGGCACCACCGCATACAGGCCTAAGTGGTGGGGGCAAGTAGCAAAACTTTCTTTCACTGCTGGTGAAGCTATGCCAAAGTCAATCGCATTGACCGGCCAAAGCGCGGCATCAAAACTTTGGCTTCTTTGGCTTCTTTGACTTTGAGCATCCCAAGCTTGGGCGATGCAGGCAGCGTCTTGGGCGATGAAGCCCAAGCTGCGAGCAGCCAACCAAGCGGATTGATAAACCGGTGTTTGCTTGACAGGCAGATCAGACAAAAAGTTTTCGCAGGGCAGAGCCGGGGGAATTTGCAACTGCGCATGCAACTCGGTGATGGCTTTTGCTTGGCTGAGTATGTCGTTCATTCGTGATGCCAAAAAGGTGTGCCCAAAGTGGGGGTGCTGGGTTGTGCAGATTCTTGGGGCCGCATGGCACCCGACAAAAACGCGCTTCTTCCTGCGGCGACAGCCTTGGCAAAAGCGTCTGCCATGCCAATGGGGTTGTTGGCCAGTGCCACAGCGGTGTTGAGCAAAACAGCGTCATAGCCCCATTCCATCACTGTGCAGGCGTGAGAGGGCAAGCCTAAACCGGCGTCCACAATCAGCGGCACCGTGAGTCGCTCGCGTAGTGAGCGCATGGCGTAGGCATTCAAGGGGCCTTTGCCTGTACCAATGGGTGCGGCCCATGGCATCACCGCTTGACAGCCCACATCCACCAACCTTTGACAAAGAACCAAGTCTTCGGTGCAATAGGGCAAGACCTTGAAGCCTTGTTTGATGAGTTTGTCTGCCGCCAAGGGCAGATTCAAGGTGTCGGGTTGCAAGGAATAGTCGTCGCCAATCAACTCCAATTTCAGCCAATCTGTTTCAAACACTTCGCGTGCCATTTGTGCGGTGGTGTAGACCTCATCGATGGTGTGACAGCCTGCGGTATTGGGCAGCACGGGTATGTTCATGTTCTGCAACAGTTGCCAAAACACGGGTGAGGCTTGTGCATGTGCGGTTTCTCGGCGCAAGGAGGCGGTCAGCATGGCCGGTTGGGCCACTTCAACCGCCTTGGCCAAAATATCCGGCGACGGGTAGCGCGAAGTCCCCAGCATCAATCGGCTGTGAAAGGTTTCTCCGTACAGCGTCCATGCGTCAGTTGATAAGGTCATGGCTTAGCCTCCAGTGATAGGCACAATGAGTTCAATTTTGTCTTGGTCTTTCAACAAGGTCTGGGCATATAAAGTTTTGGCCACAAACTCTTGGTTTAAGGCGGCGGCAAAGGGTGCCACCGTGTTGACCAAGTGAATGGCATCTTGCAGCGTGGCCCCAAGTGGCATCTCATGGCTTTGTTGGTTAATCCAAATCAACATGCGGCATTGTCTTCCACGACGCGAATACCCAGCGATTGCGCGGTTTGTTTATTCCCCGACATCAGGGCCAAACTGGCGTCCAGCATGGCCGGTGCAATCAAAAAACCATGGCGGTAAAGCCCATTGATCTGCATAGACTTATGACCATGCAAGCGAATCGCAGGCAGGTTGTCCGGCAAAGTCGGGCGGATCTGCGCATTGATTTCCAAAATGCGCGCCTCACCAAAACCTTTGTGGATACTGTAGGCCGCACTCAAGAGTTCAAGGCTTGAGCGCACGCTGGCGGGCGAGGTGTCATCGCTTTCAATTTCTGTCGCGCCTATGACAAAAACACCGTCTGGCTTGGGTGCGATGTAAAGCGGGTAGCGAGGATGAATCAACCGCACCGGGCGGCTGAGTTTGACATCGGGTGCGTGCACACGCAATACCTCGCCTCTGACACCGCGTAAAGCTGGCCAATCCCCGCGTGCCCCCGTGCCTCTGCAGTCGATCACCCAGTCGGCTTGGCTGAATTGCTCGGGGGAGACCACGCTTTCAAAATGCATCTGCACCAAACTGTTTTGCAACTGATGCATCAGCGCATCAAGCAACTGGCGGTTATCGAGTTGTCCCTCACCTGGCAGAAACATAGCTTGATGAAATGTGCCCGCCAGCATGGGTTCGAGCTGATGCAAGGCAGATGAATCCACTTCCTGGTAGGCATCTGATTCGGGCAAATGCTTTTGCGTCTGCGCCAATTTGTCGCTGAAGTGCCTGGCAAGCGTTGCGTCTTGTCTGTGCCACACCACCAAGGTGCCGGCTTGCTGAAAAAACACTGATTGATCGAGTTGTGCCAACAACTCGGGCCAGCGCTTGAGACCATACACACCCATGCCCACCACATTCATTTCGGTGATGGCCGACTCCGCCAAGGGGGCGAGCATGGCCGCGGCCACCCAAGCAGCCGAGCCTTGAAGCTCTTGCGCTTGTGCCTCATGCAGCTGCACATGGTGGCCTTGCAGGCTCAAGCGCCAAGCCATCAAGCGCCCCATCAAACCGGCACCCAAGACAACACAATGTTGACCAGCCATCAGGCGTGCATCCGTAAAAGGCCGTGCACACCAACACGCTGATAATCAGCGCCATGAATATGTCTACCCATGCCCACTATCCCCGTGTCTTGACGATTGCAGGCTCCGACTCCGGCGGCGGTGCGGGCATTCAAGCCGATTTGAAAACTTTTGCCGCGCTGGGCTGCTACGGCATGACCGCCATCACTGCTTTGACCGCTCAAAATACGTTGGGTGTGCAAGCCATTCATGCGCTGCCGGCGGCGTTTTTGAAAACCCAGTTGCAATCGGTGTTGGACGATATCGGGGTAGACGCAGTGAAAATTGGCATGCTGCATTCGCCCGAAGTGGTGGAAGTGGTGGCTTGGGCGATTGACCACTATCAACTCCAGCGAGTGGTGCTTGACCCGGTCATGGTCGCCACCAGTGGTGACGCCTTGATTGCGGATGAAACCATTGCGGTGTTGGTGCGCGAATTGTTTCCCCGCGTGCAGCTGATCACACCCAATTTGGATGAAGCTGCCTTGCTGCTTGGCAGACCGGTGAGCGAGGTGCCTGCTTTGTCTCAGGCCGCTGCCGATTTGCAAGCCATGGGTGCCGCCGCTGTGTTGCTCAAAGGCGGGCATTTGCCTGGCGACGAGGTGGTGGATGTGTTGCTGTTGGCCGACCAGCGCAGCCACAGCCTGCGCAGCCCACGCATCAACAGCATGAATGTGCACGGAACCGGTTGCACCTTGTCGTCTGCGATTGCCAGTTACTGGGCCTTGGGTCATGACTTGCAAGAAGCGGTGGTGCAAGCCCGCGCCTATATTTTGGCGGCGATACAAGCCGGCGCCCAAGTGACCACCGGCCACGGTCATGGCCCTTTGAATCACGGTTTTGCGCCCAAGCTCATGCATGTGATGCGTCCAAACTCTCCTTAGAGGGCCGACTCAGCCAAGCCAACAAGCCAGTGACGGCCAAGCTTGGCAGCGCCGAGCCCCATCCGGGGGTGTACACGGCTGACAAATGAAACACGGCAATACCGATGAGCCAAATCAAGGCGGGCAGAAGATGAATTTTGCGCGACTCAGCAAACGGCGTGTTCATGCCTGCTCGACCCAAAATCACGCCATACAGCGGCACGAATATTGAACTCAGTAACAGCAAAAATGGCTCTAGGCTGTGCATGGGTAAAACAATCGCCAAGCCGGTGCACAACACCGCAATCAGCAAACCCAAGGTTTTGAAATTCCATGACTTGAACAAGCTGTGGCTATTCAAAGAGGCCGAATACACATCGCCGTAGGCGTTATCTAACTCATCAATCAAGATCAGTCCTAAGGCCAACAAGCCGCCTTGGGCCAGCAACAAGGTGTGGACCAAGCTGATGTCTGGCGAGGAAACACTGACGACCAAAAAGCCTAAGGCATAGCACCAGATATTGGCTAAGGCATAAGCTATCCAAGTGGCCTTCATGGCGCTTCGGCCATTGCTGCCGTGGCGGGCGTAATCAGCCACCAAAGGCAACCACGACACAGGCATGGCAATCACCAAATCGATAGCGGACAAAAACCCCATAGTCTGGTTGCCTGGTCTGTGCCAAAACGCAGAGACATCTTGGGTTTGCAAAACACCTACAAACTGCCAAGTCAACCAAGCCAGTGAAAGCACCACCAAGGGCAAACCGAATTTACTTACAAAGTTGCGAACCAAACCGAGCATGGAGCTGGCCATCAACAAGGTGAGTAGGCCGCCCCAAAAAACCGCTACCAAAATGGCATGGCTGCTGATGCTGATGGGCACAGGTCCCAAGTCAAAAGCAAGCCAAGCGTCTTGGGCCCAGCCCCATTGCTGCGCGCCCATGGCCAACGTTCCTTCGCGCATGATGACCAATTCAAAACAGGTCCAACCTATCAGTTGAATGATGTTGAGAACCACCGGCAGTTTGGCAAAACTGCTGCCATACACGCGGTGCATCAAGCCCGCGCTGGTAAGCCCTGTGTCGCAGCCAATTTTGGCCACCCAAGCCAGCAAGCCTGAGCCCACCACAGAGCCTATAAGAATGGCCAGCAAAGCTGCTTGCGTGCCCATGGCGGGTGCCAAGTAGGCACCAATTTGAATGACCAAGAGGCCCACACCCAAGCTGAACCAAAGCGAGGCGTGGCTGTAGGCCGTGAAAACACGCTGCGAGGAGTCAACCGGTGACAACGCTGCATGAGGAAAAGTGGAGTCTTGCGCCATTTGTTTCTTTCAAAAAATGGCAGTTCGGCGCGGTAGTCTGAAAGACAAGTGAATCAGTTCTATGCCGTGCTTCCCTGCGCGAGGATTACCTCAATCAGGTTCAAAGGGACTTTCTCAGCCTTGGTTTATTTAAAAACCTCAGCACCCCCAGCGGCTTGTTTTGCAACAAGTGGTTTGATTATGCCCCAAGCGTTCAGCTGGATGTCACGCCCAATAACTGGTGCAGCCTTGGCGAGGCTGTGGTGTATTCGAGGGCTATTTTTTGCCCCGGATAGACGAGGGCTGCCACACCGTAGGCGGCGAGTGTGGCCTCATGAAACGCACTGACAATAAGCTTGCGTTTGCCAGGGTAGGTATTGACGTCACCGATAGCGAAGATGGCAGGCTGTGAAGTGCAGAAGTTTTCTGTATTGACAATGATTTGTTTTTTCGCCATGGCCAGTCCCCAATGGGCCAAGGGGCCTAGCTGAGGGGTTAAACCTTGCAGCACCCAGAGTTCATCAAAGCGCAGTTGTTCGGTTTGCTCGGTCGGTGTTGCCAAGGCAATGTGGGATGGTGATACCTCTTGGATTTGGCCTGCTTTGAAATGGATTTCACCCTTAGTGACTGCTTGGTTGAAAGCCGACAGCAAGTCGCCATCCACATCAAGTTTGTCTCGGCGGTAAACCAAACTCACGCTGGCAGGCTGCTGCACCAAGCAATCCAAGCAGGCTTGAACCGCTTCTTCGCCACCGCCATAGATGACGATATGTTTGTTCGCTGCATCTTGAGTAGGCGCATAAAAAACCTGTGTGCCTTCTGAGGCAGCCAAGTCGAGGTGCGCCAATTTTCTAGGGGTAAAGGCCCCAACGCCGGCTGCAATCACCAAGGTTTTGCATAAAAACGCTTGGCCGCTGGAGGTGCTGGCCAACCAGCGCGCATCGGCTTGTAACTCTAGGGCACTGACTTGCTGCCCTAAATGAAATGGCGCTTTGAAGGGGGCTGCTTGGGCTAGCAAATCGTTCACCAATTCGCGCCCCGTCGTGCGAGGCCGGCTGGGTATATCGTAAATAGGCTTGTCGGCATACAGGGCCATGCATTGCCCACCGGCATGGGGCAGCACGTCCACCACATGGCACTGAATTTCCAGCAAGCCCAGCTCAAAAATCAAGAACAGCGCCGCAGGGCCAGCGCCAATGACCAAGCAATCGGTTTCGGTAGGGGATGTTTTCAAGGCAGGTGGCATAGACAACTGTGCCGACTTTACCTTGGTCGCTTAGCGCTGGAGTTCGGACAGTTTGTCTGTCTTGTCTTTCCAGTCGTCGGCGTCGGCAAGCGGGGTTTTGCGCTTGGTGATGCTGGACCAACCGCTGCGGGCCAAATCCACATTCAGCTTGATCATGTGAACTTGGTCTGCAGGAACGTCTTCTTCAGCATAAATGGCATTGACCGGACACTCGGGAATGCACAC
>CAMBXY010000076.1 GCA_945871945.1 Bordetella parapertussis | reverse complement strand
GCTTGGTTGTAAGCGCCGCCGTCGTCGTCAAAAGTGGCGATGCGGGTGTCGAACAAGCTGTCGGTTTTGCTCTCACGGCCCACGCACATGATGGTGCCCTTGTAGAGCTTCAAGCGCACCTTGCCATTGGCGGTGGCTTGCGAGGCATCCATCAGGCCTTGCAACAGTTCACGCTCGGGGCTGAACCAGTAGCCGTTGTAAATCAGCCTGGCGTAGCGCGGCATCAGGTCTTCTTTCAGGGCCAGCACTTCGCGGTCCAAGGTGATGGACTCGATGGCGCGGTGACCCGACAACAAAATCGTGCCGCCCGGGGTTTCGTAGCAACCGCGGCTTTTCATGCCCACATAGCGGTTTTCTACCTTGTCTAAGCGACCAATTCCGTGTCGACCACCCACTGTGTTGAGCTGTGTCAGCACCTTGGCCGCACTCATGCGCACGCCGTCAATGGCCACCACGTCGCCGTGTTTGTAGGTAAGTTCTATGACTTGCGGTTTGTTGGGCGCTTTTTCGGGGCTGACGGTTAAGCGCCACATGCTGTCCTCGGGCGCGTAGTTGGGGTCTTCCAAGATGCCGCCCTCGTAGCTGATGTGCAGCAAGTTGGCGTCCATGGAGTAGGGGGCTGGACCTTTGCGTTTGGCCCCGTCCACGGGTATGCCGTGTTGATCGGCGTAGCGCATGAGCTTTTCACGCGAGAGCAAATCCCATTCACGCCAAGGCGCAATGATCTTCACATTGGGCATGAGGGCATAAGCGCCTAATTCGAAACGCACTTGGTCATTGCCTTTGCCTGTCGCGCCGTGGCTGATGGCGTCAGCCTTGGTTTCGCGTGCAATTTCCACCAAGCGCTTGGCAATCAAGGGGCGGGCGATGGAGGTGCCCAAGAGGTACTCGCCCTCGTAAAGTGCATTGGCACGGAACATGGGGAAAACAAAGTCGCGCACAAACTCTTCGCGCAAATCTTCAATAAAGATATTGCTGGGCTTGATGCCCATTTTGATAGCCTTGAGGCGCGCAGGCTCGATTTCTTCGCCTTGACCAATGTCAGCGGTAAAGGTGACGACTTCGCAGTGGTATTCGTCTTGCAGCCACTTCAGAATGATGGAGGTGTCCAAGCCACCCGAGTAGGCGAGCACGACGCGTTGCGGGGCATGGGATTTGCTGGAAATAGGCATAGGGCGGGTCAGGTTAGGCAAAGCGGCGATTCTAGGCCACCGCATGACCCCAGCAAGGCTTGCGGCAGATGAAAAAAAACCGCCTAACTAGGCGGTTGAAGGAGAAGCTGTGGCTATCAGAAGCTTTGCGGCGCTGAACCCAAGGGCGGGATGGCGTTTTGGGCGGGATAGGGCACGCTGGGCGGTGCCGGCTGTGTGGAAGAAATCATGGGGGTGACTTGCAAACGCACAGTGGGGCCGGGGTCTTGCGGCATTTGCACGTTGTACTGCTTGCCGTTGAACTCGTAGACCACGTTATAGGCGATGGTGCGATTTTCATAAAAATTTTGGGTGCTGCAAGTTTGCACATTGCGCATTTCGGTAGGCGGCGCGCCTTCGATGCGGTCACCCAAAATGGCGCCACCAATCAGGCCTATGGCTGTGGCCAAGGCGTTGCCTTCACCTTTGCCTATGGCGTTACCCACCACACCGCCAGCGATAGCGCCCATCGCAGAACCTGCACCAGATTTGTTGGCTTGTGTCGCTACTTGTTGCTGAGTGCATACCTGACGCGGCACAGCCACTTGTTGAATGATGGGCATGGATGAAACAACACGGCCCACTTCTTGTGCGCCAAGCATTGAGCTAAAGGAAGCGGTTGCTGCCAAAACAAAAGGAAGAAAACGTGACATGGGGTCTCCAATAACAAAATGAATGATGCTTTTAACGCGCCTACAAAACTGCAGGTTGACCGTGGGCACATTTTAGCTTGCAGTGGTTCGGAGACAATGGCCTCATGAATCTTCAGGAATGGCTTTCCCATTGTGAGCGTTTACACCCGCAAAACATCGATATGGGCTTGGAAAGAGTAACTGCGGTTGCCAATTTGATGGGACTGACTTTTGACTGCCCGGTCATTACCGTGGCGGGCACCAACGGCAAAGGCTCTACCTGCGCCATGCTGGAATCCATTTTGCGTGAGGCGGGTTATCGCACCGGGCTGTTTACCTCGCCGCATTTGGTGTATTTCGAAGAGCGTTGCAAATTGCTGGGTAAAACCGTGGCTTCCTCGGTTTTGGTGGCGCATTTCGCCAAAGTCGAGGCCATGCGCGGCGACATCTCTCTCACATATTTTGAATTCACCACACTGGCTATTTTGAGTTGCTTGGCCGACGCCCAACTCGACGTGGTGATTTTGGAGGTGGGCTTGGGCGGGCGTTTGGACGCGGTGAATGTGATTGACACCGACTGCGCCATCATCACCAGCATAGACATAGACCACACCGAATGGCTGGGCCCTGAGCGCGAAAGCATAGGCCGTGAAAAGGCCGGCATCATGCGCAGCGGCAAACCCGTGATCATCAGTGACCCGCATCCGCCGCTCAGCTTGGCGCAACACGCGGCAAGCGTGGGGGCCGTGGTTTGGCAATCCGGCATTGACTTTCATTACGCGGGCGACCAGCAGCAATGGCGCTGGGTAGGTGCGGGACGCACTTGGGCGGGTTTGGCCTATCCGGCTTTGCGGGGCGTCAACCAACTTCTCAATGCCGCCGGTGTTCTCGCGGCTTTGCAGGCCATGCGCGAGCGCTTGCCGGTGACCGCGCAAGCCATTCGCTCAGGGCTGTCTCGCGTGGAATGGGCTGGGCGGTTTCAAATGTTGCCAGGGCAGCCGGCTTTGGTGTTGGATGTCGCGCACAACCCGCATGCAGTTGCCGCATTGGCACACAACCTGGACGCTATGGGCTACTTCGCCGTCACCCGCGCAGTGATGGGGGCGATGGCCGACAAAGATTTGCAAAACATGTTGCAACGCTTGCAGCCTATGGTTGATCACTGGTATTTTTGTGATCTGCCTTCACCACGGGCGGCCACGGGTATGCATTTGCAGTCGGTGTGGCAAGCCACTTCGCCGCCCGCAGTTCAAAAGGCTCAAACTTTTGCCGACCCCTCTTCGGCATTGACCCGGGCAATGGCAGACGCAGACCCCACTGATAGAATTCTGGTCTTTGGTTCTTTCCTGACCGTTGGCGGTGTTTTAGAGCACGGCATAGCGGGCCGCCTTTCTGCCCAAAGCCCACCTGACTGACATGGCATTTTTCAAGTCCCGCCCCTCTGGCAATGCTTCGGCAGATGATAAAAATGCTGATGGCATGGCCGCTCAAAGCCTCGATGTCTTACGCAGGCAAGCACGCCACCGCCTGATTGGCGCAACTGTGTTGGTCTTGTTGGCTGTGGTGGGTTTCCCCTTGGTGTTTGATACCAAGCCTAGGGAAGTCGCCCCCGACATCCGCATCGATATGCCGGACAAAGAAAGAGTTCCCCCCAACCAGCCCCCCTCGCCACCTGCTGCTGCGGTGCCAGCTCCCGTGGCCGATGCTGATTTAGCTGCAAACACCCAGTCTGTTGAGGTGGTTGAAAAACCGTCTCCACCCCAAGCCATAGAGGAAGAACTTCCCGCTAACCCCCCTGATCCCATCGCCAAGCCCGGTGAAGCTGCTCCTCGTTTTATTGTGCAAGTGGGCGCTTTCGAGCAAGACAGCAAGGCCAAAGAAGTTCGCGCCAAGCTAGAAAAAGCCGGCATCAAAACTTACACCCATATCGCCCAAACCAAAGAGGGAAAGCGCATTCGTGTGCGCGTGGGCCCCTTTGACAGCAAAGAAGAAGCGCAAAAAACTGTCGACAAAATCAAGGCCTTGCAACTCAGTGCTTCGGTGCTGACGATTTGAAGAGATGAACACCCTTGATCTTGTTTTGCTGGCTTTGACAGCCATATCTGTGGTCTTGGGTTTGTGGCGGGGTGTGATACGGGAATCTTTTTCAGTGCTGGCGTGGTTGGCCGGTTTTCCGATTGCCAGCTATTTCGCTGTGGATGTCCGGCACTGGCTGAATTTAAGTAACACATCGCCTGCGGTGGCTTATGTACTGGCCTGGGTTTTGGTTTTTGTATCGGTGTGGCTGGTGTGTCGTGTTTTGTCATCCCTGCTCAGTGGCGCGTTATCGGTGGTGGGCTTAGGGGTTTTTAATCGCTTATTGGGAGCCGTGTTTGGCCTCATGCGCGCGGCCTTGGCATTGATGGTTTTTGCCATCTTGGTTCGCTTGACACCGGCAGTCAACGACCCTTTGTGGCAATCGTCTTGGGTGGTTCAAATGGCTAATCGTGGCATTGAATTCTTCAAGCCCTTTTTACCTGTTCCTCTGGAAGGTTGGGTGTTCTGATGTGTGGCATTGTGGGCGTGGTCAGTCAAACAGCGGCGAATCAGCTTATTTACGACGCCTTGCTGCTGTTGCAACACCGTGGGCAAGATGCGGCGGGCATCGTCACCCAGTTAGAGCAAAAGTTTTTCATGCACAAAGCCAAAGGCATGGTGCGCGATGTGTTTCGAACGCGCAATATGCGTGCCTTGCCCGGCAATATTGGCTTGGGGCAAGTGCGCTACCCCACAGCAGGCAATGCTTACAGCGAAGAAGAAGCGCAGCCGTTTTATGTGAACGCGCCGTTTGGATTGGTCTTGGTGCACAACGGCAACTTAACCAACGCCCATGCCTTGAAAGAAGAATTGTTTTCCACCGACCATAGGCACATCAATACCGAGAGCGACTCCGAAGTGCTGTTGAATGTGTTGGCCCACGAATTGGAGAAAACCACCCGCGGCGTGGTCTTAACTCCGGCTGATGTGTTTGCTGCGGTTGAAGGTGTGCACAAGCGCGTGAAAGGCTCTTATGCGGTAGTGGCTCTCATTGCAGGTCATGGGTTGTTGGCTTTTCGTGATCCCTTTGGCATTCGGCCTTTGTGCATGGGCAAGAGCGCAGACGGCACTTGGATGGTGGGCAGCGAATCGGTGGCTTTGGAAGGAACCGGTCACCATTTCGAGCGCGATGTGATGCCAGGCGAAGCGGTATTTTTTGATTTAAACGGGCAGTTGCACGCCAAACAATGCGCGGCTAACCCGCAGTTGATGCCCTGCATTTTTGAGTTTGTGTATTTGGCCCGACCCGATTCCACCATGGACGGTATGTCGGTGTACCAAGCGCGACTCAATTTGGGCGAGACATTGGCCAAACGGGTGGTGTCAACCTTGCCGCCGTCTGAAATTGATGTGGTGATTCCCATCCCCGAGTCGAGTCGCCCCAGCGCCACGCAGTTGGCGCATTTGTTGGGCAAGCCTTACCGCGAAGGTTTTGTGAAGAACCGCTACGTGGGGCGTACCTTCATCATGCCCGGCCAAGCGGTTCGCAAACGCTCGGTGCGCCAAAAACTCAATGCGATCGCTAGCGAATTCAAAGGCCGCAACGTGTTGCTGGTGGACGACTCCATCGTGCGTGGCACCACCAGCAAAGAAATCGTGCAAATGGCCAGAGACGCAGGGGCCAACAAAGTCTATTTGGCCAGCGCTGCCCCGCCTGTGCGCTATCCGAATGTCTACGGTATAGACATGCCCACCCCCGAAGAGCTGGTGGCGCATGAGCGCAGTGTTGAAGACATTCGCCAGCTCATCGGTTGTGATGCGCTGATTTACCAAGAGGTCAGTGCCATGCGCGAGGCTGTGTCCAGAGCGGCTTTGGTGGGTTCGCCCGAGGTCAAGGGCTTTGATGCCTCTTGCTTTGATGGTGTTTACATCACGGGCGACATCACCGCAGCTGACATTGCCCGCCTCAACCAACAGCGCGTCAAGACCGAAGAAGATGCCGAGGATAATTCGCGTCTGGCCTTGCCCAACGCCAATCATTAAAACTTTATGACCGAACGCGCTTTACCTCCCAAATTACATATAGACACGCTGGCTGTTCGCAGCGCGGTTGACAGATCGCAATACGGCGAAAACTCCGAAGCGCTTTACCTGTCTTCCAGCTTTGTGCAGCCCGACAGCGAAACCGCCGCGCGGCGGTTCTCGGGCGAGGAAGACGGCTACATTTATTCGCGCTTTACCAACCCCACGGTGACCAGCATGGAAATGCGCTTGGCAGCACTTGAGGGCTCTGAAGCATGTGTGGGAACGGCCAGCGGCATGGCGGCGGTGTTGTTGCTTTGCATGGCGCTGCTGAAAAGCGGCGACCATGTTGTGTGTTCGCATTCGGTGTTTGGTTCCACGCACAAATTACTCAGCACGGAGTTTGCCAAGTTTGGTGTTCAAACCACTTTTGTGTCGCAAACCAATTTAACTGAATGGTCTAACGCCCTACAAACCAATACCCGTTTGCTGTTTGCCGAAACACCTACCAATCCATTGACCGAAGTGTGTGACATTGCCGCCTTGGCGCAGATTGCTCGCAAAGCGGGCGCTGTTTTGGCTGTTGACAACTGTTTTTGCACACCCGCTTTGCAAACGCCCATCTCCTTGGGTGCTGATGTGGTGGTGCATTCCGGTACCAAATACTTGGATGGCCAAGGGCGCGTGGTGGCTGGTGCACTGTGTGCCAGTCAAGCCATGGTCAAAGAAAAATTGATTCCTGTGATGCGCAGTGCTGGCATGAGTTTGTCGCCCTTCAATGCGTGGGTGGTACTCAAGGGCTTGGAGACCCTGTCCTTGCGAATGAAGGCGCAGTCTGTCCAAGCTTTAGAACTTGCGCAGTGGTTGGAAAATCATCCCAAGGTTGCCAAGGTGTATTTCCCTGGCTTGGCCAGTCACCCTCAGCATGCTTTGGCCATGGCCCAGCAGTCGGGCATGGGCGGGCCTGTGCTGTCCTT
>CAMBXY010000075.1 GCA_945871945.1 Bordetella parapertussis | reverse complement strand
GTGGTGTTTTTTGACACTCTCCTCAAGCAATTGAATGCCGATGAAATGGAGGCTGTGCTGGCCCATGAATTGGGACATGCCAAACTCAAACACATTCCCAAATCATTGTTCAACAGTTTTCTTTTCACACTGGTGGGCTTAGCGGGACTGGGTTGGCTCAGTTCACAAAGCTGGTTTTATGAAGGCTTAGGCATTCAACCCCACTTAGCCAGCCCCAATGATGCGATTGCTTTGTTGTTGTTCATGATGTTTGTGCCCTTGGTCACCTTTGTGACCACGCCATGGCACTCGGCGCGTTCACGGCAACATGAGTTTGAAGCAGATGCGTTTGCCTGCCAATATGCCAATGGCGCCGATTTGCGCCAAGCACTGCTCAAGCTCTACCAAGACAACGCATCTACGCTGACCCCAGACCCCTTGTACGTGGCTTTTTATCACTCCCATCCACCGGCCGCACAACGCTTGGCCCGACTCACCGCATGACCTATGGGGGCTTGGTGGTCGCCAGTCACGGCCGCCATGTTTGGGTTGAAGATGCCCAAGGTGAGCGCAGAATTTGCCACCCCAGAGGTAAAAAAAACCAAGCTGTTGTGGGCGACCATGTGCAATGGACGGCCAGTGAAGACGGCGGCAGCATCGAGTCGGTTGACACGCGAAAAAATCTTTTCTATCGACAAGATGAAATTCGCACCAAATCCTTTGCAGCCAATATCGATCAGGTGTTGGTGTTGGTAGCCGCCGAGCCCGATTTTTCCCAAAGCCAGTTAGCCCGCGCCTTGATTGCTGCGCGCCATGAAGGCATACGCACCTTGATTGGCCTGAACAAGCAAGACCTCACAGAAGCTTTTGATCGGGCTTGGCAAAAGCTGCTTCCCTACCAGCGCTTGGGTTGCAAGGTTTTGCCCTTGAGTCTGAAAAATGATGCGTTTGATTTGACCGATTTGCGCAGCGAGCTTGATCAGCGCGTCACCTTGGTACTCGGTCCTTCGGGTGCGGGAAAAAGTACGCTTATCAATCGATTGGTGCCTAACGCCAATGCCGCAACCAACATCATCTCCCAAGCCTTGCAGTCGGGAAAACACACCACCACATCCACCACGTGGTATTGGGTGGATGCGGCCAAAAAAACCGCTTTGATGGACTCTCCTGGGTTTCAGGCTTTCGGCTTACACCATATTGCTGCGAGCAGTTTGGCGTCTTGCATGCCAGATATCGATGCGCATGCCGATCATTGCAAGTTCCACAACTGCAGCCATGTGCATGAACCCGATTGCGGTGTGCGGGATGCTTTGGCGCTGAAAGACATAGACGCCGGGCGCTACAAAATTTATACCGAGTTGTTTGCAGAGTTGTCTGCACCTCAAAGTTACTAAGCCCAAAAGCTTGGCTCAGCCCAACAGCCTCGCCAAGGTCAAGAGCGCGAGCAACAGCATCCACATCACTACGGCACGCCAAACCAAGCCCACCATGCTGCGTAAATGCGATAACTCAGGCTCGCGGCCAGCGGTTGTCTCCACCGCTTGAGGGCTCAGCAGTTGCTCTTCATCTGCTTGGCCCAAGCTCTTGCCGCCCAAGCGCACATTGATGGCACCTGAGGTAGCCGCCAACACCACCCCATCATTGGAGTCGGGGAAATGCAGTGCGTCATTGCGCCAAGCTTGCACCGCATCTTCAAAATTGCCGACCACCGCAAAACTCAATGCGGTGAATCGAGCGGGTAACCAATCGGTCTTGCGCCAAGCCTTGGCCGCACATGTCTCTAAGGCGGGGCTGTTGTGACCCAGCGAAGATGCGGCGAGATCATCTTTTGCCCCCCAAGAACGGGACAAAAATTCACTCAATCGGTAAATCACCGCGCCCACGGGACCCAAACCCAGACCGGCCAAAACAACAAACCAAACTACCACACCAAATACATGGCGGTGCGCAGCAATGGCTGAATACTCGATGACATGGCGAATGATTTCTGCGCGCGAGAGGTTTTCACCTTTGGCACCCGACCATTGCGAAAGCAAGCTGTTGGCCAAGACCTCATCACCTACCGACAAGGCTTGGCGAATAGAGGTGAAGTGGTGGCTGAAATGGCGAAACCCCAAGGTGGCATACAAAACTGCCACACTCCACAACATGGCAAAAATCCAACCCAAATACCACGCCAACAGCAAATGAACCGCCACCACCAACACACAAGGCACGCCTATGGCCACTGCCCAAGCCGTCCAAGCATGGCGCGAATCCCCCGTATCGAGTGAGTTGCGAACCTTGTCACACCAAGTTTGGCAAGCCCGCTCCAAACCTTCGCCAAAACTCAAAGGGCGTGCTTGCTCAAGCAAGAAAGCAAATAAAAGTGCAAAAAAACTCATAGCCACATGATAGTCAAGCCGCAGTGCCCAAGCCCTAGCTAATGAGGGTCTGTGCTTAAAAAACAGTAAAGATTACGCAAAATGCCTGCGGTGACACCCCAGATAAAGCGTTTTTGCTCGCCATCTTGGTAGGGCATGGAAAACCATTCGCGCCTTTGCCCAGACCAAAACACCGCATGACGGCAATGGTTGCCAGGGTCCATCACATGGGCCAGAGGCACTTCAAACACCTGAGCTACCTCGTGGGGGTTGGCGCTCAAACGCATGGCGGGGTCCAGCAGTGCCACCACAGGTGTGACCTTGAAACCTGTACCCGTGACATAGATGGGCAACTCCCCCAAGACTTCTGCATGCGCGGGGTCAAGTCCCACCTCTTCGTGAGATTCGCGCAAGGCAGCCGCCACCGCGTCTGCATCTTCCGGGTCTTGTCTTCCTCCAGGCAAGGCAATTTGACCGGAATGTGTCGACAAATGCGCGGTCCTGAGGGTTAACAAAATGGTGGGGATGGGTCGCATCACCACACCAATCAACACCGATGCGGCCACCGGTGGCTTGGAAGTTAAAGGCGGTTCCCGCGAGACATCGGGTTGCCATACAGGTGGGTTGGCAAAATGTTGGCGCAAACCCGTGGGGTACAGACGGTGGGCAGCAACCTTTGGCAAATGCCCGTCTCGGCCCAAGACTTCTGAAGTCTCCGCTGAGAAATTGGGAATTTGGGAAAAAGTGAACAATGTTGGATGAGGGTAGGTCAGAAAAAAACCGCCGCAGCGTTGACTGGGGCGGTTTGATGGAAAGACTTGAGACCAGGTCTTACTTGGCTGCTGCCGCTGGTGTGGCTTTGGCTGTGAGTTTTTCTTTGATACGGGCAGATTTTCCGCTGCGGTCGCGCAAATAGTACAACTTGGCGCGGCGAACATCGCCACGGCGTTTGACTTCAACGGCAGCAATCAAAGGGCTGTAAGTTTGGAAGGTACGCTCTACGCCTTCGCCGCTGGACATTTTGCGAACGATGAAGTTGGAGTTGATGCCGCGGTTGCGTTTGGCAATCACCACGCCTTCGAAGGCCTGTACACGCTTGCGAGTTCCCTCGACCACGTTGACACTGACCACCACGGTGTCGCCAGGGGCGAAGACCGGGATTTTTTTACCCATGCGGGCAATTTCTTCTTGTTCCAGAGTTTGGATGAGATTCATGCTGTCCTCACAATGATCATGGATGCGCTACACAAAAGGCCTATGGTGTTTGAAACACGAGGCGGCCACCCAGAGGATCGAGAGCCCGTCATTATAGCTGGCTAACTAGGGCTTGACGGATTTTGCCAACAGTTGCTCGTCTGCTGGGGTCAAAAGTCCAGATTGGCGGGCTTTTTCAAGCAAATCGGGGCGAGCTTGGGCTGTCAGCGACAGGCTTTGCTGTCGACGCCAAGTGGCAATCTGCTCATGGTGACCCGACATCAAAGCGGCCGGCACAGCGAGGTCTTGCCAAACCTCGGGGCGGGTGTAATGCGGGCAGTCCAACAAGCCGCTCAATGCGGGGGTGAAGCTGTCTTGCAAATGGCTTTGTTCATCATGCAAGACACCCGGTTGCAGTCTTGCCAACGCGTCCAGCCAAGCCATGGCAGCGATCTCACCACCCGAGAGCACAAAATCGCCCAAGCTGATTTGCTGGTCCACACAGTTGTCAATAAAGCGCTGATCAATTCCCTCGTAGCGCCCACACAGCAGCACCACGCCCGGCGTTTGCCCGCTGCTCTGGACCAAGCTTTGGGTCAACACCTGACCCACCGGTGAGAAATACACCAGCGGCGCTTGGGCTCTGTCTAAGCCGCTTTCGGCGCGAACGGCTTGCAAGCAAGCGGCCAAGGGTTCGGCCAGCATGACCATGCCTGGGCCGCCGCCAAAGGATCGGTCGTCAACGCGTTTGTAATTGCCCACGGCATACTCGCGTGGGTTCCAAGTCTTAACCTGTAATTGACCGCTCTCAAAAGCACGACGTGTCACTCCCGCTTGCAAAAAAGCGGGAAACAATTCGGGAAACAAAGTGATGATGTCTACGCGCATGGCTAGAGTATGCGGTGAGTGCAGGCCTCAGTAATCGGCTTGCCAGTCCACCAAGATCAGGCGGGCTTGGGTATCGACCTGATCGATGTAGGCGGCGACAAAAGGAATCATGCGCTCGACAGGTTTACCCTCTGCGTCAGTTACCGCGTCGCGCAATACCAAAACCGTTTGCGGGCCTGTTGACAGCAACTCGGTGACCTCGCCCAAATCGATGCCCTCACGGTTGCGTACCTGCAAACCAATGAGGTCAACCCAATAGTATTCGTCGCTGGCGGGGGTAGGGAAGCTAGAGCGTGGCACAAATATACGCGCACCTTTGAGGCTTTGCGCGATGTCGCGATCCTCCAACTCGTGCAAAAAAGCGACTACGCTGTCAGAGTGCTCTTTGGCCTCGCGAACTTTAACCAAAACCGTGCCGCTAAAGGGTGAGGCGCCGCGTTCATTGGGCTGCAAAAACCAGCGTTTGGATGAAAACAGCGCCTCAGGAGAGGCGCTGTGGGGGAGGATTTTCAGCCAGCCTTTAAGGCCCCAAGCATCCAATATGCGCCCCACTTCAACAGCATCCGCTGGTAATTCAGCAGGCTCCCAAGCGGGCTGCATGGGCTGGTAACTGGCTTTAAGCGGCGACTTTGCCGGCTTGTTTGATCAGGCGGTCCACGGTGGGCGAGGTTTGTGCGCCCACGCCAACCCAGTAGCTCAGTCGGTCTTGGGCAATGCGCAAGCCTTCCTCACCGCCGGCAGCGATGGGGTTGTAAAACCCAATGCGCTCGATGAAACGACCATCGCGACGGACGCGCTTGTCAGCCACAACAATATTAAAAAAGGGACGGGCTTTTGCGCCGCCGCGTGAAAGTCGGATGACGACCATGGTTTATCCTTGGGTGAAGACTTTGATTCAGCGATGAGACACGCGACATGACCACCCGGCCAGCGCTCGCTGAAAAGCCTGTCATTATAGACTGAGCACCCATGCCCCCTGCCGCCCTGCTTATCCGACCCAGTTCGCCAGCTGACTTGCCGGCCATTACCGCGATCTACGCCCACCATGTGACGCATGGCAAGGGTAGCTTTGAATTAGATGCGCCAGACCTAGAAGAAATGACACGCCGCCGCACTGACGTGCTAACCAAAGGCTTGCCGCACTTGGTCGCCAGCCGTGGTGCCGAGGTGTTGGGGTTTGCCTATGCGGGTGCCTTCAGGCCCCGCCCTGCCTTTCGTTTCTTAGCCGAAGACTCGGTTTACATCCACGCCGATCATGCGGGTCAAGGGATTGGACGCGCCCTGCTGGCAGAACTTTTACGCCATTGTGAAGCGCTGGGTATTCGGCAAATGCTGGCAGTCATTGGCGACTCGGGCAACGCAGGCTCGATGGGGTTGCACCGCAGCTTGGGCTTTGAGCAGTCAGGCATCTTGAAAGCCAGCGGTTGGAAACACGGTCAATGGCTGGACACGGTGTTCATGCAAAAAGCCTTGGGCTTGGGAGATTCCAGCCCCGCCAGCGAGCTCACGCCGCCAAACCGATAATCCTTTGCATGAAAAATAAAACATTGGCGACTTGGTTGAGCTTTTTGGGTGGCCCTGTTGGCCTGCACCGTTTTTACATGTTTGGCAAAGGCGATTGGCTTGCTTGGGTTTTGCCTTGGCCCACCCTGCTGGGTTTGTATGGCTTCCAGCGAGCCCAAGATTTTGGTGTAGACGACCCGATCAGTTGGTTGTTGCTGCCTCTTTTAGGCATCACCATTGCCGGTGGTGCGCTGAACGCGATTTACTGGGGCTTGATGTCCACCGAGCGCTGGAACAGCACTTACAACCCACAAAACGATGCAGAGTCCCCCGCCGGTGCCACCAACTGGCTGATCGTGATTGCCTTGATCTTGTCGTTGATGGTGGGCACCACCGCCTTGCTCTCCACCTTGGCCTATGGCTTTCAGCGCTACTTTGAATACCAAATAGAAGAAGCGCGAAAAATTTCGCAGTGAACGCCTAGGCCTCCAACCAAGCACAGGCTTGGTCGGCAACGGCAGCCAGGATGTCGGGGGTCACTTTCTCAGGGCACACCGCTTGCAAGGGCAGCAACACAAAAGCGCGTTGCGCCCAACGCGGGTGAGGCAAGCATAAAAAATCGCTTTGCATCTGTGCATCGCCATAAAAAAGCAGATCCAAATCCAAAGTGCGAGGTGCATGACGATAGTCTCGGGTGCGCCCAGCCGCATTCTCTAAACCTTGCAAAGCTTGCAACAGCTCAACCGCGTTAAGTCGGGTTTCAAGGCGAGCCACGGCGTTGATGTACGTGGGGCCATCCGCGTCCAGCGGTGCGCTGCTAAGGAGTGGGGAGGCTTGCAGCAGTTGGGTGTGGGGCAATGCGGCGATATCTGCCAAGGCTTGGCGCAGGGTGGCGACAGCTTCACCCAAATTGGCGCCAAGTGCCACGCAGGCACTGACGGGTTCTCGGCAGTCTGACGGGTTCACGGCAGATTGACTTGATTATTCTGCTGTGTCACCACCGCTGCTGGAGCCACTGCCGGCAGG
>CAMBXY010000074.1 GCA_945871945.1 Bordetella parapertussis | reverse complement strand
GGCACCACCGAGGCCGAACTGGCCGTCAAAGACAAGCTCGGCATGGCCACGGGCTTGTTCGTGACACATCCATTGACGGGTGCGCAACTTGAGGTGTGGGTGGGCAACTATGTGCTGATGAGCTATGGCGATGGCGCGGTCATGGGCGTGCCAGCCCATGATGAGCGTGATTTTGCGTTTGCCCTCAAATACCAGTTGCCCATTCAGCAAGTGGTGACTGTCAAATGCCAAAGCTTTAACGACAAAGCTTGGCAAGACTGGTACGCCACCAAAGACGGTGTTTGCGTCAACTCCGGCGAGCTCGATGGACTGAACTTCAAGCCAGCCGTTACTCAAGTGGCCGAACTGCTCACAGCCAAAGGCTTGGGCGAGAAAAAAACCACCTGGCGTTTGCGCGACTGGGGCGTGAGCCGTCAGCGTTATTGGGGCACACCCATTCCCATCATCCATTGCGAAGAGCACGGCGCGGTGCCAGTGCCTGAAAAAGATTTGCCGGTGGTGTTGCCGCAAGACTGCATTCCTGACGGCTCGGGGAACCCGCTGCACAAGCATGAAGGTTTTCATCAAGGCGTGGTTTGCCCCACTTGTGGCAAAGCTGCGCGGCGCGAGACCGACACCATGGACACGTTTGTAGATTCGTCGTGGTACTTCATGCGTTACTGCGACCCCAGCAACACCCAAGCCATGGTGGCCGAGGGTACGCAGTATTGGATGCGCGACGCGCAACACGCCACGGGTGGCAGCGGCATGGACCAGTACATCGGTGGTATTGAGCACGCCATTTTGCATTTGCTGTACGCCCGCTTTTGGACCAAGGTGATGCGCGACCTGGGGTTGGTGAAGGTGGATGAGCCTTTCACCAAACTGCTCACCCAAGGTATGGTGCTCAACCATATTTACTCACGCAAGGGCAACAAAGGCGGCATCGAATATTTTTGGCCCCACGAAGTGCAAGACCAATATGATGCCAGCGGCAAGGTGATGGGCGCAGTGCTCAAAGCTGCCAAAGGCGATTTGCCTGCGGGCACGCCCATCGTCTATGAAGGCGTGGGCACCATGAGCAAGAGCAAAAACAATGGCGTCGATCCGCAAGACCTGATCGAACGCTATGGCGCTGACACCGCGCGTCTCTACACCATGTTTACCGCGCCGCCCGAAGCCACCCTGGAGTGGAACGATGCGTCGGTGGAGGGCAGTTACCGCTTCTTGCGCCGCGTGTGGAATTTCGCGCATAAGCACGAGGCCACGCTCAAGGCTGCCACGGCGGGCAACTTGAGCGCGGCCAAGCTGCGCAAAGAGGCTGCGGATGTGCGCCGCGACATGCATTTGGTGCTCAAGCAAGTCAGCTATGACTACGAGCGCATGCAATACAACACTGTGGTGTCTGGCTGCATGAAGTTACTCAATACCTTGGAAGATTTCAAAGCCGATAACAGCGACGGTGACAAGGCCGTGCTGTGCGAAGGCATGTCTGTTTTGCTGCGCATGCTGTATCCCGCTTGCCCGCACATCAGCGCCTATTTATGGACCGAGTTGGGCTTCGCATTGCGTCACGGCGATTTACTAGACACCGCATGGCCCGAGGTGGACGAGGCGGCTTTGGTGCGCGATCAAATCGAACTGATGCTGCAAGTCAACGGTAAATTGCGCGGCGCGATTTCAGTACCTGCCAACGCCAGCAAAGAAGACATTGAGCAAGCTGCTTTGGCCAGCGAGGCATTCCTTAAACTTGCCCCAAGCGCGGCGCACCAAAAAGTGATTGTGGTGCCCGGTCGTTTGGTCAATATAGTGATGGCTTCATGATGCAGCGACGCTTGTTTGTCTCTGGTGTGGCCTTACTTGGTGTGAGCGCTTGTGGTTTTCAGCTGCGCAAAGCGCCCGATTACCCGTTTCGCACACTCTACAGCGGCCTGCCCGAAGCCTCGGTATTTGGCCAAGAACTCAAGCGCAATATTTCTGGCTCGGGCCGGGTAGAGGTCATCAACGACCCCAAACAAGTCGAGCGCGCCGATGTGATTTTCGACTTATTGCTTGAATTGCCCGAGAAAGTCATTCTCAGCCGCACTTCGGCTGGCGCGGTGCGTGAGTTTCAACTGCGCTTTCGAATTCGCTTCAAGCTGCGCTCGCGTGACGGCACCGAGCTGATCCCCGATACCGAGTTGGTGCAAGAGCGCGATATCAGTTTTAATGAAAACGCCGCCTTGTCCAAAGAAACCGAAGAAGGTTTGCTTTACCGCGATATGCGTTCCGACTTGGTGCAGCAGGTGTTGCGTCGACTGGCCGTGGTGCGCATGCCCTAGGGCTTGTATGCAACTCACCACGGCGCGTCTGATCGAACAACTGTCGCAAGACCTGCGTCAGCTCTATACCTTGCATGGTGACGAAGCCTTGTTGTTGCAAGAGGCGGCTGATGCGATTCGGGCCAGCGCTCGCTCGCAAGGATTCTTAGAGCGCCATGTATTCACTGTGGCGGGCGCGCATTTCGATTGGAGTGAGATCGAATCTGCCTGCGCTGCCATGAGCTTGTTTGCCGACAAACAGCTCATCGATATCCGCATACCCTCGGGCAAGCCAGGCAAAGACGGCAGCGAAGCCTTGCAACGCATTGCCCAGACCTGCGTGGGCAACGATGGCGTGTTGGTCTTGGTGTCATTGCCACGGTTAGACAAAACCACCAAATCGTCGGGCTGGTTCACCGCTTTAGATACCCACGGCATCAGTTTGCAAATCGATCCGGTCGAGCGTGCCGCCTTGCCCGCTTGGATAGCGCAGCGCTTGGCCTTGCAGCAGCAACGGGTGCTGGCAGGCGAAGAGGGTCAGCGCAGTTTGCAGTTTTTCGCTGACAGGGTGGAGGGCAATTTGCTGGCCGCCCACCAAGAAATTCAAAAGCTTGCCCTGCTTTACCCAACGCAAGAGTTGAGTTTTGAGCAAATTGAAAACGCGGTGTTGAATGTGGCCCGCTTCAATGTGTTCAAGCTGAGTGAAACCGTGTTGGCCGGTCAGCACCAACGGGTGCAGCGCATGCTGGATGGCTTGCGGGCAGAAGGCGCATCTGAGGTTTTGGTGCATTTCGCGCTGGCCGAAGATATTCGCGCGCTCAAACGTGTCAAGGATGCGGTGGCCAGCGGACGGCCCCTCCCCCAGGTGCTGCGTGAGCAACGCATTTGGGGTCCCAAAGAGCGGTTGTTCGAGCGGGTCTTGCCCAAACTGTCACCCGCCATGCTGGACCGCTTGTTGCAAGCCGCGCACCAAGTCGATGGGGTGGTCAAAGGTTTGCGGTTTACCCAGTGGCCCAGCGACAGCTGGCAAGCCTTAGGCCGCTTGGCTTTGATGCTGAGCCGGGCCTGTCAGCCCGCGTAATTCGAGACTCTGCCAAAATCAGGCCATGAATGCGCATTCCATTCCCGAACTGATGCTGGCCTTGGGCCAGCAGGCCAAAGTCGCCAGCGCTGCCATGGCCAAGGCCAGTGCCGCACATAAAAGCGCGGCCCTAAGGCATCTGGCTGCACTGCTGAGGCAAGACGCCGCCGCCCTGCTCAAAGCCAACCAAGAAGACCTTAAGCGTGCCCAAGCCACTGGCCTAGACGGGCCCATGCTTGACCGCTTGAAACTCAGCCCCTCCATTTTGGAGACCTGCGCCATCGGCTGCGAGCAACTTGCCGCCATGCCCGACATCATTGGCAGCATCACCGGCATGACGCAGCAGCCCAGCGGTATTCGGGTAGGGCAAATGCGTGTGCCCATTGGCGTGTTTGGCATGATTTACGAGAGCCGCCCCAACGTCACCATCGAGGCCGCGTCACTCGCCATCAAGAGCGGCAACGCCTGCATTTTGCGCGGCGGCTCGGAAGCGATTGAGTCCAACAAAGCCTTGGCCGCGTTGGTGCAACAGGCCTTGGCCGAGGCCGGATTACCCACAGATGCGGTGCAACTTGTGCCCACCACCGACCGCGCAGCCGTGGGTGAGCTCATCACCATGCCCCAGTATGTGGATGTGGTCATTCCGCGTGGCGGCAAGGGCTTGATTGAGCGCATCAGCCGTGACGCCAAAGTGCCGGTCATCAAACACTTGGACGGCAACTGTCACACCTATGTGGACGACCCTTGTGATTTGGACATGGCGCTTAAAGTGGTGGACAACGCCAAAACCCAAAAATACAGCCCTTGCAATGCCATCGAAGGCCTGCTGGTGGCGCGTGGCGTGGCAGCAGAATTTTTGCCGCGCATCGGTGCGGTGTTTGCCCACAAAGGCGTGGAAATGCGTTGCTGCCCCGAGGCCAAAGCCTTGCTGTCAGGCGTGGCTGGCGCGGTGCTGACCCACGCCAGCGATCAAGATTGGTTCGACGAGTATTTGGCGGCCATCATCAGCATCAAGGTGGTGAGTGGCGTGGACGAAGCCATTGCCCACATCAACCACTACAGCAGCCACCACACCGACGCCATCCTCACCCTGAATCATGTCAACAGCCAACGCTTTTTGCGCGAGGTGGATTCGGCCAGCGTGATTGTCAACGCCAGCACCCGCTTTGCTGATGGTTTTGAGTTCGGCTTGGGTGCGGAAATTGGTATCTCTACCGACAAATTCCATGCGCGTGGCCCGGTGGGTATTGAGGGTCTCACCTCATTGAAGTATGTGGTGCTGGGCGCGGGCGAAGTGCGGGGGTGAACCGCCTCTAAGTTGTAATTCGACAGTCCCGCAGCTGTATTTCAGTAGAGTCGCAATGTCGTGAGACATGGGGATTGATGTCAAAAGTGAATTAGATATTGGCGTCTTTTGGTTCAGCCTTGCTTTTTTCTTTGGCTTCAAAGTAAGACGCAGCCAAGGACATGGCGCACATCAAGACACCAAAAAAGATCACGATCCAATGCGCTTCAGTCATTACGAGCCTCCTTAGCAAAATCAATACTCATTGACGTTAAAAGTATAAGAGACAGACCAATCACCATCAATACAACCAAGCTCACCCAATTTCTATTCCCCAAAATCAAAAAAGCCACACAGGTATTCCCAGCCATCATGGAGCCGGTTGCGCGAAGACCAGATTTGAAGTCGGTTTTGGAGAAAGAAAAGTCCATGAAGTCAAGCGTATAGAGAACTTGCTGAATCAGTATCAACTTCAGATTACTTATTTTGTAAGCCTGCCTCAACCCCGTTGCTTGAAGCTGTCAGAATCACCCCCACTTAACAAGATCACTCTGATACATACAACATGGTTCCTCACCTCATCACCGCGCTCACTGGCCCCATCAACGAGCTAGAGCAGCGCATCCTCGACTCCATGCCGGCGATCGAGCGCTGGTTTCGCCTAGAGTGGATGGAGCACACACCGCCTTTTTACAGCTCAGTAGACATCCGCAATGCCGGTTTCAAGCTCGCCCCTGTGGACACCAACCTCTACCCCGGCGGCTGGAATAACCTCACCAATGAAATGTTGCCACTGGCGGTGCAAGCGGCCATGGTGGCCATCGAGAAAATCTGCCCTGAAGCGCGCAACCTGTTGCTGATTCCCGAGAACCACACGCGCAACACTTTTTACCTGAGCAATGTGGCGCAGTTGGCGCGCATTTTCAATATGGCGGGGCTGAATGTGCGCATTGGCTCTATCAACCCCGAAATCAAAGAAGACACCACCATAGAGTTGCCCAACGGCGAAATTGTCAAGCTCGAGCCGGTGATTCGCAACAAAACCCGCTTGGGGCTGAAAGACTTCGACCCCTGCACAATTTTGCTCAACAACGACCTGAGCGCTGGTATTCCCGGTATCTTGGAAGACCTGCACGAGCAGTATTTGTTGCCGCCTTTGCATGCGGGCTGGTGTGTGCGCCGAAAAAGCCAGCATTTCACCAGCTACGATGAAGTGGCCAAGCGCTTTAGCAAATTGCTGGGCATAGATCCTTGGCTGATCAACCCCATGTTCAGCCAATGCGGTGAGGTGAATTTCGCCGAAGGCACGGGCATGGAATGCCTGACCACCAATGTGGACATGATGCTCACCAAAATTAGGCGCAAATACAAAGAATTTGGCATCCATGAAAAGCCGTTTGTCATTGTCAAGGCTGACAACGGCACTTACGGCATGGGCATCATGACGGTGCGCAGCGTCGCCGATTTGGAGGCGCTGAACCGCAAAACCCGCAACAAAATGAGTGTGGTCAAAGACGGCCAAGAGGTGAACCAAGTCCTCATCCAAGAGGGTGTTCTCACCAACGAGCGCATCAACGAAGCCGTCGCCGAGCCGGTGGTCTACATGATGGACCGCTATGTGGTGGGTGGCTTTTACCGCGTGCATGCGGATCGCGGGGTAGACGAAAACCTGAACGCCCCAGGTTCCAGTTTCGTGCCTTTGGCGTTTGAGCAAAGCGCGCATACGCCCCAGCCTGGCATGAAGCCAGGCGTGAGTTTGCCCAATCGTTTCTATATGTACGGTGTGATTGCCCGTTTGGCCATGTTGGCTGCAAGTTACGAAATGGAACAAACCGACCCCAATGCCGAGGTCTACGAATAAAAAAGCATGCGTATGCTGCACTGCAAAATAGGTAAACTCTGTTCAACTAAATAATGGGTGGGGAGGCGATCAGCCGCTTCATAGGCTGATGAGCATTGCCAATGCAAATGCAAACAAATCTTCTCTTGCTGGTTTAACTTTAGGTGCGATTGGGGTTGTTTACGGGGACATAGGAACCAGTGTCCTTTACTCCATCAAAGAAGTGTTTGGCTCTGGCCATGTGGCGTTCACGCCCGACAATGTGATGGGTATTTTGTCCATTTTCTTCTGGACGCTGACCTTCATTGTTTCGCTCAAATATGTCATGTTGATACTTCGTGCTGACAACAACGGCGAGGGAGGTTTGGTGGCCATGCTGGCGCTGGCCTCATCTTCAGTGCGCGACAAGCCACGACTGCGCAATATTTTGTTGGTGGTGGGTATTTTTGGCACTTGCTTGTTTTATGGCGACGGCGTCATCACACCGGCTATTTCAGTTTTGTCGGCGGTGGAGGGTTTGGAGGTGATCTCACCCGACTTCAAGGG
>CAMBXY010000073.1 GCA_945871945.1 Bordetella parapertussis | reverse complement strand
CAGCTGGTTGATAGCCAGCGTTTGGTGGTTGTACATATCTATGCATGATTTTGGCGGATTACCCGCTTCATTAACGCTGCTTGCCATTGTTTTGCTGTGTGGCGGATTGGCCATTTACTATGCGCTCACCATCAGTTTGTACTTTAAGTTTAAGCATGCAAATCCATGGCTCGGTGGCGTATTGTTCGCTACCTGCTGGACATTGGCTGAAATAGCCAGAGCGGAATTTTTCACGGGATTTCCTTGGGGCGCTATTGGGTATGCGCATATTGACAGTGTCTTGGTGATATTGGCGCCATGGGTAGGTGTATATGGCATTTGTTGGGTGGCTGCCTTTTTGGCGGCGAGCTTTAGTTCAAGCATCGAGAAGTTTCAACAAAAAACAAAAAATCGAAAATATATCAGCGCAGCCATTGCGCTGACAGGCATATCTGTAATGTTGCTTCCTTGGAAGTTATCGACAACCACAGATGTTCAATCCAGCTTCAGCGTGAGTTTGTTGCAGGGAAACATTCCGCAAGAATTGAAATACAGTCCACTCAAGCAAGAAGCAGTCACTTGGTATGTTGACCAAGCCCTACAAGCAAAAACAGATTTAGTGGTGATGCCAGAGACGGCCATAGCCTATCTTCAAAAAGACATACCCGATCAAGCGTGGGACAAATTAAAAACACATTTCTCATCTGGGAAACAGGCGGTCATTGTTGGCATTCCCACATTCAAAGAAAAGCTGGGCTTTGGCAATTCAGCCATCGCTCTACAGGCGAATGCAGATGAGTATCTTTACAACAAACAGCATTTGGTGCCGTTTGGAGAATTTGTACCAAGCTACTTTAAATGGTTTAACAAACTGGTGAACTTTGGCATCACCGACTTTATACGCGGTCCCCTAAGGCCACAGCCCTTTATTTGGAACAATCAAAATTTGGCGATTCAGATTTGTTATGAAGATTTGTTCGGCGAAGAGTTAGCTCAGCGTTTCACCCATGGAGAAAAAAAACTGCCAACAGTCTTGGTGAATATGAGCAATATTGCTTGGTTTGGCAACACGGTGGTGGTGCCACAGCACTTGAATATTGCACGTATGCGAAGCATAGAACTGAACCGTCCCACAGTCAGAGCTACCAATTCAGGCGGCACAGCCATTATTGATTCGGTCGGAACAATTCAAGCGGTTGCCAAACCCTATACAAAAACCGTATTGGTGGGAAGTGTGCCTGCCAGTGATGGGCGAGTGACATGGTTTGCGCAATGGGCAGGCCGTTGGGGGCTTATGCCTCTATGGGCAATTTGTATTTCCATACTCATTTTATTTGCGGCAACCCGTGAGCGCCCAAAGGCTATAGCCAAGAGTCACTAAAATGAAAAAAAACTAAATAGATCATGCTGACTTTTCAACAAATCATTCTTCAACTACAAAACTACTGGGATCAACAGGGTTGCGCTTTGCTTCAACCCTTGGACATGGAAGTGGGTGCAGGCACCTCACATACAGCAACATTCTTGCGAGCACTTGGCCCAGAGCCTTGGAAGGCCGCGTATGTTCAGCCTTCTCGACGTCCCAAAGACGGGCGCTATGGCGAAAACCCCAACCGATTGCAACACTATTACCAATACCAAGTGGTGCTCAAGCCTGCACCTTCCAACATTTTGGAGTTGTATTTAGGTTCATTAGAAACGCTGGGGTTCAACTTAAACACCAACGATATTCGCTTTGTTGAAGACGATTGGGAAAACCCCACATTGGGTGCATGGGGCTTGGGCTGGGAAGTCTGGCTCAACGGCATGGAGGTCACCCAGTTCACTTATTTTCAACAAGTCGGCGGTATCGATTGCAAGCCCATCACGGGCGAAATTACCTATGGCTTGGAAAGATTAGCCATGTATTTGCAAGGGGTTGACAATGTCTACAACTTGAAATGGACAGACACACTGAGTTATGGCGATGTGTATTTACAAAACGAGCAAGAGCAATCGGCCTATAACTTCGAACACAGCGATGCTGGGTTTTTGTTTGAAGCGTTCAGTGCGCATGAAAAGCAAGCGCTGTATTTAATGACGCAGTCTTTGGCCTTGCCGGCCTATGAACAGGTGTTGAAAGCAGCACATACATTCAATTTATTGGATGCCCGCGGAGCCATCAGTGTGACTGAAAGAGCCGCTTATATAGGTCGCATCAGAAATTTGGCTAAAAATGTGGCGCAAAGTTATCTGAAAAGTCGAGAGGCTCTTGGCTACCCCATGGCACCCAAAGAATGGGTCAAGCACATCACAGAATCGGCGGCCTGAGATGAATCACAATTTGTTAGTAGAACTTCAAGCCGAAGAACTGCCGCCCAAAGCATTGTCATCATTGTCCAATGCATTTTCTCAAGGGCTTTATAAAAGCTTGGAGCAGCAGGGACTGTTGAGCAGTAATTCAAAAGTAACCTCGTTTGCAACACCCCGCCGCTTAGGCGTGCACATCACCGGTGTATCCGCCAAGGCGGCTGATAAAGGAGTTCAACTCAAACTCATGCCGGTCAGTATTGGGCTAGACGTTCAAGGCCAAGCCACTCCTGCCTTGCTCAAGAAAATGCAGTCCCTGGGTTTGGGTGCAGAACAGTTTGCTGCACTAGAACAAAAACCAGATGGCAAAGCCTTGGCTTTGTTCTTGGCGCAAACCCAGTCAGGCGTGACGATAGCGCAAGGTTTGCAAATGGCGCTTGATATAAGCATCAGCCAAATGCCTATTCCTAAACTGATGACATATCAGCTAGATAAAGACTGTGCCATGCCCGGTTGGGACAGCGTCAGCTTTGTCAGACCCGTGCATCATTTGATAGCCTTGCTTGGAGACCAGATCGTTGCAGTCAAAGCCCTGGGCTTGAGCGCAGGACGACGCACATTAGGTCACCGCTTTGAGGCCATGGAAGCATTCATCGACATCAAACATGCTGACGATTACGAAGACGCTTTGCTTGAGCGTGGGGCGGTGATTGCCAGCTTTGATAAACGCAAAGCCCAGATCCAAAATCAATTAAGCCAAGTCGCACTTCAAGCGGGCCAAGGTTTGCAAGCCTTGCAAGACGAGGATTTATTGTCAGAAGTGACAGGTTTGGTTGAAAAGCCCAATGTCTTGCTGTGTCAGTTTGATAAGTCTTTCTTAGAGGTGCCGTCAGAGTGTTTGATCCTGACCATGAAGGCCAATCAAAAATACTTTCCATTGATGAACCCACAAGGTGAACTGACCCATCAATTTTTGGTGGTGAGCAATATCCAACCGCAAGACCCCAGTGCTGTCATCACTGGCAATGAACGGGTGGTTCGACCCCGATTGGCAGATGCACAATTTTTTTACAATCAAGACAGACAACACACCTTAGAGTCAAGGGTTGAGAGCTTGGCCAAAGTGGTTTATCACAACCAACTGGGCACACAGCACCAACGCATGCTGCGCGTAAGCGGCATTGCTCAACAGTTGGCCAGTGTGTTGGCAACGCCAACCGAACAAACCCATGTGGTGACTGCTGCTCAACTGGCTAAAACAGATTTGTTGACAGACATGGTGGGTGAGTTTCCTGAACTGCAAGGCACCATGGGCGCTTATTACGCTTTGCACGATGGCCACAGCGAAGAAATTGCGCATGCCATAGCCGACCATTACAAGCCACGTTTTGCGGGTGACAGCTTGCCCCGAAGTGATGTGGGGTGCTTGCTGGCTTTGGTTGATAAGCTGGAAACTTTGACCGGAATGTTTGGCATAGGGAATTTGCCCACAGGCGACAAAGACCCGTTTGCACTGCGCAGACAAGCTTTGGGTGTGATTCGCTTACTGATGCGTTCGCCCTTTCACACCATGCGAATTGATCTACTGCTCGATTGCAGTTTTGGCGTGTTCGCCAAAGAATTTGATTTGCCCACTGATAAAGCCAAAGAAGAGTTGTATCAATTCATACTGGACAGATTGGCAGTCACGTTGAAAGACCAAGGCTATAGCCCCGCAGAAGTAGATGCCGTATTGGCACTGAAACCCCAGTGTTTGGGAGACATTGGCGCCCGAATGGAAGCGGTGCGCACTTTTGCTGCCATGCCACAAGCCGCAGCGTTGGCCGCAGCCAATAAGCGGTTGACAAATATTTTGAAAAAGGCGCCCCCAGAAGACACGCTTGGGTTTTTTGCAGAAAAGTTGAAAGAGCCGGCTGAACTTAGCTTGCATCAAGCCATGACGCTAAGTGTGAAAGAAGCGGACGACTTTTACCAAGCCCAAAACTACACGGCGTCTTTGCAAGCCTTGGCAGCATTGCGAGAACCGGTTGATGTGTTTTTCAATGATGTCATGGTCAATGACCCAGATGATGACATTCGGCGCAATCGCTTAGGCTTGCTGCAAAACCTGCATCACAGCATGAATCGCGTGGCCGATTTATCTCGCTTAGCCCATTAAGAAGGCATTCACATGCACACCCCCATAGTGATTTTGGACAGAGATGGCACGATCAACCAAGACAGTGATGACTACATCAAGTCACCCGAAGAATGGGTGGCGCTGCCTGGTGCGATAGATGCGATTGCCAAGCTCAACCATGCTGGGTGGCGCGTTGTGATTGCCTCTAATCAGTCGGGTTTGGGTCGTGGCTTGTTTGATGTCGCCACCTTAAATCAAATGCACGACAAGATGAATAAAGCTTTGGCCAATGCCGGTGGACGCGTCGATGCTATTTTTTATTGCCCTCACACTCCGGATGATCAATGTCAGTGTAGAAAGCCGTTGCCAGGCTTGTTCGAGCAAATTGGTGAGCGCTTCAATGTCGATTTGAAGGAAGTACATGCTGTTGGTGACTCCTTGCGGGACGCGCAAGCGGCGGCGGCCAGCGGCTGTACGCCGCACTTGGTTTTAACAGGCAAGGGGGAGCAGTATGCAGGCTTGGCATTGCCTGACGGTTTTCCTGTCCAAACACACGTGCACTCCGACTTGGCTGCTTTTGCCGACTGGTTATTGGTCAACGCCATGGTCAAACAATCTGTAAGTTCCTCTAGCGGTTCTGCTTGATGTCACTGCTTCGATCTTTGTTGCATATGCTTTGGATGCTGGTTACCGTCATCCCAGTGGCTTTGCTTATGTTGCTGGGTGCCGCTTTGCGTTTAAGCAGCCATCGTTTGTACCGAATGGCTGTGTTTTGGTTAAGTTTGTCGATCAGCGGAGCCAAACATATATTGGGCATACGTTATGAATTGAAGGGCGTGGAAAATTTACCTGCGCTCGATCAACCAGTGGTATTGCTTGTTAAGCATCAATCTACTTACGAAACTTTTTTGATGCCCGTCATCATGCCTAGGGACTTGGCATATGTGTTCAAAAAGGAATTGTTGTACGTGCCTTTTTTTGGTTGGGGCATTGGACGCTTGGACATGATCCATATAGACCGCAAATTGCGCAGCCAAGCATTTCAAAAAGTGGTGAGTCAAGGCAGAGATTTGCTCAGCAAAGGCATTTGGGTCATCATGTTCCCCGAAGGCACCCGTATCGAGCGCGGGCAAGCGGGCAACTACAAAGCGGGTGGTACCCGATTGGCTATCGAGACAGGCGTGCCGGTTGTCCCTGTCGCGGTGAATTCGGCGCGGTGTTGGCCGCGCAAGGCATTTGTTAAGTATCCGGGTCTTGTTACCGTCTCGGTGGGTCCGATGATTCAAAGCACTGGACGCGAGCCCGAAGAGATGATGCAAGAAGTGCAGCAATGGATAGAAAACGAAATGCATCGTCTCGACCCTGAGGCCTACGAAACTGCATCGGCCTGAGAGATGACCGCATTTGTTCAGCTTGCTCTCGATTGGTTAGGCAACCACGGCCACAGTGAAGTTGAAAGCCCACAGCACAAACATAAGACTGAGAAGACATTCAGCGATGCAGCGTTTATTCACCCCTTAGCCAGTCGACAAATTCAGCTGCAGCAAACCACCATTGCTTACGCATTTCAAAGAGTTAAGCGTAAAACCATAGGCATGTCTGTCGGTGCAGATGGTCTGGAAGTACGCGCACCCCGATGGGCCACAGTCTCTAGCGTGGAAGCTGTGCTGCATGAAAAAAGCGCTTGGATACTTCGCAAACTGCAAGAGACTCAAGAGCGGCAAAAGCAGATGCAACACACCATCATCGACTGGAAGGATGGCGCAACCGTTCCATTTTTGGGTGAGAACTTGGTGGTGCGGCTTGACCCCGAACACCAGTTTCAACAAGGTGGTGCAGTTTTGGCTGATGTTTCAGCAGAAAACACAGCCGTGAAGATATTGCAAGTGGCTTTGTCTTTGCATGCGCAGCCAGGGCAAATCCGAGATGCTGTTCAGGCTTGGTTGATGCAGCAAGCCAAATTAAATTTCAGTCAAAGGCTGAACCATTTTGCGCCTTTGCTCGGGGTGAAGTGGGCTCGATTGAGTTTGAGCAATGCCAGTTCACGTTGGGGTACGGCATCGGCTGACGGCAGTATTCGACTGAATTGGCGCTTGATTCATTTCAAGCAAGAGGTGATCGACTATGTCGTGGCCCACGAGTTAAGTCATTTGCGGGTCATGAACCACAGCCCCCAGTTTTGGGAAACCGTAGGCTCGCTGCTGCCCGATTACGAGCAGCGTCGCCATGCCCTCAATGGCGAGGTTTTACCTCGGTGGGTTTGAAGAGAATCAGGGTGCCTTCTATTCGCTCAAATTCATTTTGATACCAAAGCAAATGCAAATGCGCCAGAGACTCGCCTAGGGCAAATATCGTTTGGTGACCATCTAGTTCGCGTTTGAACAAAACAGCCATGGCTTGTAAGGCGCTCATGGCGCTAACAGCGCAAGCCGCGCGTAACTCATCGAGCCGATCAGCATGGTGTTGGCTCAGTTGCTTTACGCGGGTGTGCACGCCGATAAAAGGTTTGCCATGCGAGGGCAGACATAAGCAGTCAGTTGGCAGGTGGACAAATTTTTTCAGAGAATCTAAAAAAAGTTGCAATGGATTGGACAAAGGCTCGCTGTCGTACACGCTGATATTGGTTGAAATGCGCGGAAGGACCATGTCGCCAGTGATCAATACGTTCTTAGATTCACAATACAGCGCGATATGTTCAGGCGCATGACCATAGCCACTGATGCAACGCCAAGCTTGACCACCAATATTCAAAGACAAGCCGTCATACAAGCGCACATATTGCCTGGGTA
>CAMBXY010000072.1 GCA_945871945.1 Bordetella parapertussis | reverse complement strand
AATGGGAAAAACCTGCAGGTGAGACACTGCAAGGCAACGGAATCACACAAATTCTTGAAAATGGCCTTGTGTTCGAGCGAGCCGGTTGCGGTTTTTCTCATGTGCGCGGCCCCAAACTTCCACCGTCTGCAACCCAGCATCGGCCTGAGTTGACGGGTTCATCGTTTGAAGCCATGGGCGTGTCTTTGGTGTTTCATCCCCGCAACCCCTATGTTCCCACCGTGCACATGAATGTGCGGGCCTTGCTGGCTCAGCCCGAATCGGGCGAGGCAGTGGCTTGGTTTGGGGGCGGCATGGATTTGACGCCGTACTACGGATTTGATGAGGATGCCAGTCACTTTCATACCCAATGTAAAAAACCCTTAGATGGTTTTGATGCCAGTTACTATCCCCGATTTAAAAAATGGTGTGATGAGTATTTCTTTTTGAAGCACCGCAATGAACCGCGTGGTGTGGGCGGTATATTTTTCGATGACTTTTCAGAACTGGGTTTTGAGAAAAGCTTTGCCATGATGCAAAGTGTGGGCGACGCTTTCAACCACGCGTATTTGCCTATCGTGGAAAAACGCATGAACATACCCTATGGTGAACGCGAGAGAAACCATCAACTCTACCGAAGAGGCCGCTATGTAGAGTTCAATTTGGTGTGGGACCGCGGCACACATTTTGGTCTTCAGTCGGGTGGCCGAACAGAATCTATTTTGATGTCCTTGCCACCCATGGTGAGTTGGTCTTATCAGCAAACGCCCGAACCAGGTTCGGCTGAAGAAAAGCTCTACACCCACTACCTCGTGCCACAAGATTGGGCAAAGGCCACTTGAGTTTGCTTCACCGCATTGGACTGCTGGGTGGCTCTTTCGATCCACCTCACCGCGCGCACGAAGCCTTGGCAAAAGAGGCAATAGAGCAACTCAAACTCGATCGCCTCTACATTGTTCCCACCGGTCAGGCTTGGCATAAATCGCGTGTCTTGTCTGATGCAGGGCATCGAATAGCCATGACGCGATTGGCTTTCAAAACTTGCCCGCAGACTGTTGTAGATGAGATGGAAATATTGCGTGCGGGTCCTAGCTTCACCCTGCAAACCCTGTCTGAGTTGCAGGCGCGTCATCCTGATGCGGTTTTTTATCTTTTGGTGGGACAGGATCAGGCCGAAAGCTTTAGCCAATGGCATGAATGGCAGCGTATTTTGCAAATCGCTCAACTCGTGGTGGCTGCGCGCCCCATGATGTCTTCTGAAACCGCCGCTGTTCACCAGTGGCACAATCTCCCCTCCGAACGGGTGATTCAAATGCATATGCCTTTGATGGGTATCAGTTCCTCGGAGCTGCGAGCCAGTTATGCGTGTGGCCACCCTGACTCCGATCTTGTGAGCCCCCTCGTTGCCGATTACATCCAACAAAACCAACTCTATTTGGAACCCCATGACAGAAGCCGCTGAAAAAAAAGATGTTCAAAAACTGCAACGAAGCATTGTCGACAGTCTGGAAGATGTCAAAGCTCAAGAGATTGTGGTCTTCAACACAGAACACTTGTCTTCATTGTTTGAGCGGGTGGTGATCGCCAGTGGCACATCCAATCGTCAAACCAAAGCTTTGGCCGCCAGTGTGCGCGATGGTGTGAAGGAGTCGGGCTTTGGCAAGCCGCGCATGGAAGGCGAAGACAATGGCGAATGGATTATTGTGGACTGCGGCTCTGTGGTGGTCCACATCATGCAACCGGCCATTCGCACCTACTACCATTTAGAAGAAATTTGGGGTGAAAAACCTGTTCGTATCAAACTCGGTGCGCCCAAACCCGCTGCGCCCAAGCCAGTTGAAGCTCCCCCGCCTGTTGCCAAGAAAGCACCCGCAAAAAAAGCAGCTGCCAAAAAAGCCTCTGCGACCAAAACCCCTGTACGCAAGACCCCCGCCAAGAAAACCAGCCCCCGTCAATCGCGTAAAGCATGAAGTTATGGGTGGTTGCTGTGGGTATGCGCATTCCTGACTGGGCACAAATGGCCTGGGACGATTACCACAAGCGATTTCCCGCCGAGGCTGGCGTCAGCCTCAAAACCGTCAAAGCCGAGCCTCGTGGTTCGCGCACCAAGGCGCAAATTTGGGCGGCAGAGGCAAAACGCATCCACGAAGTTTTGCCGCGTGAGTGCCTGAAAATTTGGCTTGATGAACACGGTCAACACACCACCACCAAAGCGCTAGCGCTTCGCTGGACTGATTGGCAAGCCCAAGGACAAGATGTGGCAATGATTATTGGCGGCGCTGATGGGTTTGACCCTGCTATTCGTCAGGATGGCAGCACGCTGATGCGTTTGTCTGACATGACCTTGCCCCATGCCATGGTCCGAGTTGTACTGATTGAGCAGCTCTACCGTTGTTGGTCCCTCATGACGAATCACCCTTACCACCGCGAATGAGTGCTTCTTCTTTCATCTATTTAGCGTCGCAAAGCCCAAGACGGCAGGCTTTGCTCGAGCAAATTGGGGTGGCCTTTAAGTTGTTGTTGCCCCCCGATTTAGCCGCCGCTGAAGCCCTTGAAGAAGTGTTGCCCCAAGACTCGGCGCTGAAGTATGTCAAGCGTGTCACCCGTTTGAAATTGAAAGCGGCCATGCAGCAGATGCACCAGCAGTCCTTGACTGTCAGACCTGTTTTGTGTGCCGACACCACCGTCGTGATTGAGCAGCGTATTTTGGGTAAACCCGCGAATGCCACCCAGGCTATTGACATGCTGGCTCAGTTATCGGGCAAAACCCACCAAGTGTTGACCGCTGTGGCTGTGGGTCATCATGATCGCTTTCACTTGGCTTTAAGCCGTTCTAGCGTTAAATTTGTAGCGATGACTGCTGCTGATATACAAGCTTATGTGGACAGCCACGAACCCATGGGCAAAGCCGGCGCTTATGCCATTCAAGGTCGCGCCAGTGCTTTTATCCAAAAAATTTCAGGCAGCTACTCTGGCATCATGGGCTTGCCTTTGTATGAAACCAGCCAATTACTCAAATCGATTGAGGTAGCCTGAATGCAGCAAGACATACTCATCAATTGGGCACCGCACGAGAGCCGAGTCGCGGTGGTTGAGAACGGCGCTGTGCAAGAAGTGCATATAGAACGCTCACTCGAGCGTGGCTTGGTGGGCAATATTTACCTAGGTAAGGTCGTTCGTGTTTTGCCCGGCATGCAGTCAGCATTTATTGACATTGGTTTAGATCGCTCGGCTTTTTTACATGTCGCAGACTTAATGAGCAGTCTCAGCGCAAAGCACGCAGAACCCGATGCGCCACCGCCTCCTGTGCTGCCCATCGAAAAGCAGGTGTTCGAAGGCCAATCGATGTTGGTTCAGGTGATGAAAGACCCATTGGGTTCTAAAGGCGCACGTTTATCAGCTCAACTCAGCATCGCAGGACGGTTGCTGGTGTTCTTGCCGCAAGATGATCACATAGGAGTGTCTCAAAAAATTCCCACCGAACAACGCTATCTTTTGCGCGACAGACTTTCTCAATTGGCGCATCAAGGCGAGGCCAAGGGCGGTTTTATTTTGCGCACCAACGGTGAAGAGGCAACGGACGCAGAGCTCAGTGAAGACATTGCTTACTTAAGAAAAACATGGGAGCGTATTCGTTTGGCGTCTGTCAACCAAGCCGCCAAGTCACTGCTACACCAAGATTTGAATCTGCTGCAACGGGTCTTGCGTGATTTCGTGACCGAAGGCACGCAAACCATTCGCATTGACTCTGGCGAACAGTTTTCTATGTTGAAGGCCTTTGGCGAAGAGTTCATGCCGTCTTCGGTGGGCAAGCTCGTGCACTACAAAGGTGAGCGCCCGATTTTTGATTTATTCAATATTGATGCAGATATTCAATCCGCATTGGGTCGAAGGGTTGAGCTCAAATCGGGCGGCTATTTGATCATTGACCAAACCGAAGCCATGACCACGGTGGACGTCAACACCGGCGGTTTTGTGGGTGTAAAAAGTTTTGATGAAACTATTTTCAAAACCAATTTAGAAGCCGCTGGTGCTATCGCTCGTCAATTGCGCTTGCGAAATTTAGGCGGCATGATGGTCATCGACTTTATCGACATGCAAAAGCCAGAGCATCAATCTGCTGTCCTGAGTGAGTTTGCCAAGCAACTTGCCAAAGACCGAGTGAAAACTTCCTTCAGTGGTTTTTCACCTTTAGGACTGGTTGAGATGACCCGCAAGCGCACACGAGAGTCACTTGCACATTTGCTGTGCCAACCCTGTGCGAGTTGTCAAGGGCGCGGCATTGTCAACACTGCCCGCAGCGTGGCCTATGACATTTTGCGAGAAATTTTGCGTGAAGCCAGACAATTCAATCCCCAAGAGTTTCGTGTGCTTGCTTCGCCGGCGGTCATCGAACTTTTACAAGAAGAAGAAAACCACCACTTGGCAGGACTGAGCGACTTTATTCGCAAACCCATTTCTTTGATGGCTGAAACGGGTATGGGGCCAGAAGACTACAACATTGTGTTGCTATGACATTGCCTGACTCTGTTCCGATTTTGACGTATCACCATACGCAAGAGCCGCCACCCAAAGGCGCGCCTATGCGAAGCCTGTGGGTGTCACCCACTGCCTTTGCATCGCAAATGCGCTGGCTGCATCGTCTTGGGTTTCAAGGGCTGGACATGACGGCGTTGATGCCCTATGTGCGCGGTGAAAAAAGCGGCAAGGTCGTGGGCATCACATTGGACGATGGCTACCAAAGTAATTTGCATCATGCGCTTCCCATTTTGAAGCTTTATGGTTTCAGCGCAACTTGTTATGTGGTGAGTGGTTTGCTGGGCAAGTCCAACCAATGGGACAGTTCTTTAGGCATACCGCAAGCTCCACTCATGACATCCCAAGAACTTCAAGCATGGGTGAATGGCGGTATGGAGGTCGGGTCGCACACTTGCAACCATGCAAACTTGACGCAATTGACCTTGATACAAGTGCGTGAAGATTTGCGTCAAAGCAAATGGGATTTGGAGCAACTGCTGCAAAAACCGGTGACGCAATTTTGTTATCCCTATGGACATTTCTTAGCCGAGCATGAAGACTTGGTTTTTGAAGCAGGTTATGTGGCAGCCACCACCACCCACAGAGGCAGAGCCTGTGCGGCAGACCGAATGTCTGCACTCCCGCGTGTGCCGGTGGTTCGCTCAACCCACACTGCGCAATTTTTGCTTAAAGTGCTGAGCAACTATGAAGACAGCAAGAGAGGGAAGTAGCTAGCATGGACAGCTTGCGCAAGCGTCTGAAAATTGCTGTGTTGCACCGTACGTTTTGCACCAGTGCAGGTGGTGCAGAGGCCTACGCGGTGGCGCTGGCATTGGATTTATCGCAAAGGCATGAGGTTCATGTGTTTGCGCAAACCATAGATGCTTCTTTGCCGTCAGTCATATTTCACCCGATTGCATTGATTTTAAAAAGACCGCGTTGGCTCAATCAACTTTGGTATGCGACGGCCACTTGGTGGTTAACCCGTGAAGGCTTTGATATTGTGCATTCGCATGAAAATACCTGGCATGGGAATATTCAAACTATTCATGTGATTCCTATGCGATGCAAAAACTCGGCTGATGGTTTATGGCGTAAGCTGAAATTTTTCACCAGTCCTCGCTTATGGACATACGCGGCTTTAGAGTTTTTTCGGTTTCGTGTTAAGTCAAACCGTTTATGGGTGGCGGTATCCAGCCCGTTGATGCAGCAGTTGCAACAAATGCGCCCGACCTTGCCCGATGGCCAGTTGTTTAGTATTGCGCCTGGCATCTACCCGCGCACCAACGAAGACCGTGGCACGACACAAAAACCGCATGTTTTTAAAGACACCACATCTAACTCCATAATACTGTTGTGGGTGGGTAATGATGCAGTGAAGAAAAATTTACAGACAGTTTTAAGAGCTTTGTCTGCTTTAGATACGTCTTACAAACTGTTGGTTGTTGGTCAAGCCAGACCCTTGACACACTGGCAAGATCAACTTGAGGCTTTAGGTATTGCTGACAGGGTTAAATTTTTAGGCGTGGTCAGTGCCATGAACGATATTTACGCCTCAGCCGATATCTTGCTCCATCCCACTTTGGAAGACACCTTTGGCATGGTGGTGCTTGAAGCCCTGTCACATGGCTTGCCAGTGGTGGTCAGCTCATCAGAGCACTGCGGCATTGCGGCAGATTTACAGCATGGTTTGAATGCTTTCATTTTGGCTGACCCAAAGGATGCCATGGCGTTGAAAGCTGCGGTTGTTGAGATTTCGCAACCTCTGGTTCATGCCACATACAAAGCCAATTCAGTTGCATTTGCCAACAACTGCCTTTGGCCCCATGTGGCCGAGCAATATGAAGTTCTTTATCAGCAGGTTCTTTCGGTGTGATACCTGATCCGCAATCGATTCTGATGATCAAGTCGCACAGCCTAGGCGTTGGCGATTTGCTTCGAAGTTCAGCTGCATGGCGGGTTCTCAAAAACCGCTGGCCACATGCCAAATTGCATTTGGTTTTTTTAAGCAAGCACCCTGGCTACCCAACAGAAGCATTGATTCAGCAGCACCCCTTATTGAGCAGCGCACACTTCATCACGGTGCGAGACAAAGACCCCTCGAATCCCCAAGGGCAAAAAGTGCCTTTCAAAGACATATGGAAATCGTTCAGCAAAGTATTAAAAGAGGTAGAGGCTGACAGAGTGATTGATTTTGAACCGCATGGCATCAAAACTTCGCTGTTAACTTGGCTTGCTGGCCAAACCTCGGGCGCATCCACTTGGGGTATTTCACAGTTTCCCTTGCGATCTCTTTTTTACCAGCACACATCGCCAAGCGTTCAAGACTATGCGCGAAGTCATGGCCTAGAGTTGCCCATGGACTACACCCATCGAGATTTTGTGGTGCTCAAAGCGCTGGGCTTGGACAGAGGCAGGACGCCCATAGAAATGCAGGTGACTGAGGAGGGTAAAGCATGGCAATCTACCTACAGTCATCACTTTCAAAATGATTTACCTATCATTGGATTGAACATTGGTTGTGGCACACCAGACGCCATGCATAAAAGACCCTCTTTGCCGCACTTGGCAAAGTGTTTCCATCAGTTACTGCAAAAACATCCTGCGCAATTGCTGTTGAGTGGTGCCCCCTTTGAAAAAGAGGTGAACCAAGAATTTATCAAGCTCTTCAACAGTATCAGCAAACAAGCTGTTCACATCATGGATGCAGCAGGCCAGACCTCCTTGAGCAGTTCAAGCGGCTTGATTGATGCTTGCGATGT
>CAMBXY010000071.1 GCA_945871945.1 Bordetella parapertussis | reverse complement strand
AAACAAGTGTTTGCCCTGAATGAGTTCAATGGCCGCTTTGCCGGCACCATGTGTTTGAGCGAACCTCAGGCAGGCTCGTCTTTGTCGGATGTCGCCACCCGCGCCACGCCCGACGGCCCAGACTTTGCCAGCGACCCCTTGGGGCCGCGCTTCAGGCTCAAGGGCAACAAGATGTGGATTTCCACTGGCGACCATGAATTGACCGAGAACATCGTCCATTTGGTGTTGGCAAAAATTCCAGGGGCAGACGGCAAAACCATGGCGGGCACCAAAGGCATTTCCTTGTTCATCGTGCCCAAAAAACTGGTTGATACCCAAGGCCAGCTCACCGGTGAGCGCAACGATGTGGCGCTGGCCGGACTGAACCACAAGTTGGGCTGGCGCGGCACGGTCAACACCTTGCTCAATTTCGGCGAAGGCAAATACCCGGTGCGCGGCTCCAGTGGCGCGATGGGCTATTTGGTGGGCGAGGCAGGCAAGGGCCTGCAATGCATGTTCCACATGATGAACGAGGCGCGCATTGGTGTGGGACTCGCTGCCACCATGCTGGGCTTGGCGGGCTACTACGCTTCGTTGGCCTATGCCCAAACTCGAACGCAAGGCAGGCCTGTGGGGCCAGCCGGCAAAGACTCGTCGCAGCCGCCAGTTCGCCTCATTGAGCACGCCGACATCAAACGCATGCTGCTTGCTCAAAAAGCCTATGGCGAAGGCGCTTTGGCGCTGGGGCTGTACTGCGCCCGTTTGGTTGATGAGTTGCACACCGGCGACGAGGCGCAACGCACAGAGGCCCAATGGTTGCTAGAGGTACTCACCCCGATTGTGAAAAGCTGGCCCAGCGAATGGTGTCTAGAGGGCAACAGCTTGGCCATCCAAATTCACGGCGGCTATGGCTACACCCGAGATTTTCCTGTCGAGCAGTATTGGCGTGACCAGCGCCTGAACATGATCCACGAAGGCACGCATGGCATACAAGCCATGGACTTGCTGGGGCGCAAAGTGCTGCTCGAGAAGGGGCGGGGCTTGAAGCTTTTGTCGCAACATATGTTGGCTACCGTCACCAAGACCGAAGCCGCTGGCCCCCAGTTCAGCGCTTATGGACAGGCTTTAAAGTTGGCGGTGCAGCAGATATCTGACGCTACCCAAGCCGCTTGGGCAGGGGACCAGCCATCGCTGGCCTTGGCCAATGCAGTCCCTTACATGCAGGCCTTTGGCCATACGGTGATGGCTTGGATGTGGCTGCAAGTCGCCTTGGCCTCTCAGGGAGTGGGCGACGCCAATCAAGGGCGGCAACGCGCCTGCCAGTTTTTCTTTCACTATGAGTTGCCCAAAATCGGCGCTTGGCTGGGGGTGGTCAACAGCCGCGACAGCACGTGCGCCGATATGCCCGAAGGCGCTTTTTAAATTCTTTTCACAGAAAGTTTGATGCCATGACACGTACTGTTCAACAACTCTTTGATTTAACCGGCAAAACCGCTTTGGTGACAGGCGGTTCACGCGGCTTGGGTTTGCAAATGGCTTTTGCGTTGGGCGAAGCGGGTGCCAAAGTCATGCTCAGCGCCCGCAAAGCGGCCGAGTTAGAGCAGGCCGTGGCAGAACTGAAAGCCGCTGGCATTGACGCGCATTGGATGGCAGCGAACTGCGCAGACCCCGATGATTTACAAAAGCTGGGCGCGCAAACTTTGAAACAGTTTGGCCAAGTTGATGTGCTGCTCAACAATGCCGGCGCTGCATGGGGTGCGCCAGCCGAAGACCACCCTTTGGAAGCGTGGGATAAGGTGATGAATCTGAATGTGCGTGGCTATTTCATCCTCAGTCAGTACATTGGCAAGCACAGCATGATTCCCAGACGCAGCGGCAGCATCCTCAATGTGGCCTCCATCACTGGCTTGGGAGGAAACCCCACCGGCATCAACACCATTGCTTACAACACCTCCAAAGCCGCTGTCATCAATTTTTCTTGCGCATTGGCCTGCGAATGGGGTGTTCACAATATTCGCGTCAACTCGATTTGTCCAGGCTTCTTTCCCAGCAAAATGACCGCAGGCACTTTTGAGACTTATGGCGAAGATGAATTGAAGTCCCATGCGCCTTTGCGCCGTTTGGGCGACAACGAGGATTTGAAAGGCGTCACGGTGCTGTTTGCATCGGACGCTGGCAAGCACATCACCGGCCAATGGCTGGCGGTGGACGGCGGCGTAAGCTGCATCACCGGCGGATAAACCCAGGAGACTTCCATGCCCCATAACCCCCAAATCCATTTGGTCAGCCGCCCCACAGGTGAACCCACGGCAGACAACTTCAAATTACTCACCTTGGACACGCCTGCTTTGCAAGACAAGCAAGTGCTGGTCAAGCACGAATACATGAGCCTTGACCCCTATATGCGTGGCCGCATGAACGACGGCAAAAGCTATACCGCTCCCCAAGCCTTGAATGCGGTGATGGTGGGGGGCACAGTGGGTGAGGTGGTCGAGAGCCGCCATCCGCAATTCGCTGTGGGCGACAAAGTAGTGGGCATGGGTGGCTGGCAAACCTACAGCGTGGTGGACGCCGATACACCCGCCATGCTGCGCAAGATTGACACCAAGCATGTGCCTATCAGCCACTATTTGGGCGCGGTGGGTATGCCAGGCGTCACCGCTTGGCACGGCTTGGTGCGCATCATCAACCCCAAAGCGGGTCAAACCCTCACCGTGAGTGCGGCCAGCGGCGCGGTGGGCAGTGCCTTTGGTGCTTTGGCCAAAGCCCGCGGTTGTCGTGTGGTCGGCTTTGCCGGCGGCCAAGACAAATGCGATTACGTGGTGAAAGAGCTCGGCTTTGACGCTTGCATTGACTACAAACAACACAGCGACTATGTGTCTTTGTCTAAAGCTTTGAAAGAAGCTTGCCCCAACGGCATAGACGGCCATTTTGAAAACGTGGGCGGCATGGTTTTAGACGCTGTCATGTTGCGCATGAACGAGTTTGGCAGCATTGCGGTCTGCGGCATGATCGCCGGCTACAACGGCAAACCGATTCCCATGACCAACCCCTCCTTGATTTTGATGAGCCGCTTGAAAGTGCAGGGTTTTATTGTGAGCGAACACCCCGCCGACTGGCCTGAGGCCTTAAAGGAATTGGGCACACTCATTGGCAGCGGAAAATTCAAGCCCCGCGAAACCGTGGCGCATGGTTTAGAGAGCGCTCCCGAGGCGTTTTTGGGCTTGCTCAAAGGCAAGAACTTCGGCAAACAAGTGGTCAAACTCTAAAGCCTTTTTGAAAGCCCGACATGTCTGCACTGATTCTTCACCATTACCCCACCTCGCCATTTGCCGAAAAAGTGCGCTTGGTGTGTGGCTACAAAAAACTCGATTGGCAAAGCGTGACCATTCCCATGGTCATGCCCAAACCCGACCTCATGCCGCTCACGGGCGGCTACCGACGCACGCCGGTCTTGCAAATTGGGGCAGATGTTTATTGCGACACCAGTTTGATTTGCAACATGTTGGAGCAGCACCAACCCAGCCCCTCGTTATTTGGCCCACATGCCAAAGGCTTGGTGAGCAGCCTGGCGCAATGGGCAGACAACATTGTGTTTCCCACTGCCATGGGCTACAACTTTCAGCCCGCGGGTGCCGCCCATGTGTTTGCCAACACAGACCCCGATGTGGTGAAAGTGTTTGCCCAAGACCGCCAAGCCATGCGCGGCGGTGCCTCACGTATGCCAGCTGCAGATGCCACGGGTGCCTATAAAAACTATTTGCGCCGCATCTCCAGCATGCTGGAGGGTCAAGATTTTTTGCTGGGCGACCAGCCCACTTTGGCTGATTTTTCTGCCTTCCACTCGGTCTGGTTTACCGTGGTGAAAGTGCCCAATCTCGCAGGGATTCTTGACGCACTGCCTGCTGTGAAGGCGTGGGTGGCACGTATGCAGGCTTTTGGCCACGGCCGTATGAGCGAGCTGAGCGCTGCTGATGCGCTGAAAGTAGCCCAAGACGCCACGCCTTTGGATGTCAGCAAAGAGGTGTTTCAAGACGAACACGGCATTGCCTTGGGCACGCAAGTGCTTGTGCAGGCCGAAAGCTTTGGCACAGAGCCCACCCAAGGTGAATTGGTTGCCGCCAGCCGCACCCGCTACAGCCTGCGCCGCAGCGACCCGCGTGCAGGCACGGTGCATGTGCATTTCCCACGCAACGGCTTTATTTTGAAAAGGGCAGAGGCATGATTTCCAATTTCAAGGGCAAAACCGCCGTCCTGACGGGTGGCGCCTCGGGTTTTGGTTTGGAGTGCGCCCGCATTGGCGCGTCTCTTGGCATGAACTTGGTGTTGGTGGATGTGCAAAAAGATGCGCTCAAACTCGCTCACGATGAAATCAAGGCCTTGGGTGTGCAAGTCATGGCCAAGCGGGTGGATGTATCCAACGCCGATGAAATGCAAGAGCTGGCCTCTGCGGTTTTCGAGCGTTTTGGTGCGCCCCATTTTGTATTCAACAATGCGGGTGTGGGCGCTGGTGGCTTGGTTTGGGAAAACTCGGTGAAAGACTGGGAATGGCTGTTGGGCGTCAACCTGTGGGGCGTGATTCACGGGGTGCGTTTGTTCACCCCCATGATGTTGGAAGCGGCACAAAAAGACCCTTCTTTTCAAGGCCATATGGTTAACACGGCCAGCATGGCGGGCTTGCTCACCCCACCCAATATGGGCATTTACAACGTCACCAAACATGCGGTGGTGGCATTAACTGAAACCCTTTACCAAGATTTGAAATTGGTCAGCGAGCAAATCAGCGCCAGCGTGCTTTGTCCTTACTTTGTCCCCACGGGTATAAACCAAAGCGAACGCAACCGCCCCGAGCATTTGTCAGCCACCCAGCCCACGCAAAGCCAGTTGATAGGCCAAGCCATGAGCGATAAAGCGGTTAGCAGCGGCAAAGTCAGCGCAGCCCAAGTGGCTCAAATGGTGTTTGATGCCATGCAAGCCGACCAGTTTTACGTTTACAGCCATCCCAAAGCCCTGGGCAATGCGGCCACCCGGTTCGATGCGATTGTTGGCGGTCATAACCCACCCGACCCGTTCGCAGAACGTCCTGATATAGGATTAGCACTTAAGAATTCATTAAAAAAATAAATGGATATAATGCAATCAACTTTATTTGCATAATCATCGAAATGAATACTTCTAAAGAAATTGATAATTCAGAGCCAATTCCGACAAACTTTCTGTTTATCTCTATTTTTGTGTTTTTTGTGGTCAGTGTTTTGCCTGCCATCAACCCTCTCACCCCGCGACTGAACTCAGATTTTTTTGCTTTTATAGGCCTAGGTCTGTTTGGCTTGGCGACTTATATTTACCTACCCCGGCAAGCTACCGACTTTAGCTTGACCTCGTTAAGCCTATTGTGTGGCGGTTGGTGGATTTTGGCCTTGGTTCAATACATAGCCGGTATCAACACCACCTATTTCAGCTATTTGCTGGTTTCGACGTCCTATCTGTTGGCCGTGGTCTTGCTATGTGCATGGGTCAAGATGTGGGTGCGCGCTGGGCAAGGCAGGCTTTTGGCTCAATCTTTTATGGGCGTGGTACTGACAGCGGGTTTACTGCAAGCGGCCAGTATTTGGCTGCAAATGTTTCAACTTGAAGATTTGCTAAGCCCATGGCTGAACAAGTCCGCTTCATTTCCCCGGCAAGGTGGTTTTTTAAGTCAACCTAATTTGTGTGCCAGTTTGATAGTAAGCGCCATTGTGAGCTTGGTCTTTCTTCAACCCGAGCAGGGGCAACACAGCGCCCGCCCCAAGCCTTGGCGTTTGTTTGCCATGGGATTCATGATGTTGGCGGTGTATGCCACCAGTTCACGTACTGGCTACCTTGAGTTGCTGCTCATCAGTGGTTTGCTTGCACTCATGCGCCAACGTTTGAATATTTCATGGGTGTGGGTGGCTTTGATAGTGTGGCAGTTGATAGCCATAGGCTTGGGCGAGGTACTGGCAAGCTATGGCTTGATGTCGGGTCAGTTATTGGACGACTCACGCAAAGCGGTTGAAGCTTCGGGCGCTCACCGCCTGCGGATTTTGAGCGATGTGTGGCTGCTGATTCAACAACAACCTTTGATGGGCGTTGGCTGGCGTCAATTGCAAGTCGCTGAAGTCTTGACGCCTGGCATCTTTGAACCTGTAGACCATGCACACAATCTGTTTGCACAGATACAAGTTGAGCTAGGTATCTTGGGCCCACTGTCGTTGCTGGTATTTGCCGCTTATTGGCTGTTCAAAAAACGGCCTTGGCAAAATGCCAATGGACCTGAATTGGCCATGGTTTGTATGGTGATGATCTTGGGCTTGCACAGCATGCTCGAATACCCTTTATGGCATGCTGTGTTTCTGTTCATCTTCGTTATTGCTTTCAGTCTTTTGCCAGAAGACACTTATAAAGTTCGTTTGCCTTTGTTGTCGTTCAAAGTCTTGGCAACCGTCTTGCTCTTGTGCGCCGCATGGTTTTATGTCGACCACCGCAAAGCAGTGACAGCCTACGAACGTTTTTCCCAAAATCGATCCTCACAAGAATTTATCGCCGCCAAAAAAACTGTCTGGTGGAACCAATTACTTTTCGAGAGCGTTTTAATGATCGATACCGAAGTCAACGATAGAACCTTGGCTGTGGTTGGTCGCATTGCCAAGGAAAATGCCAATATATTTTCACAAAGCCTCTTTCTCAACTTGCCTTTGCTGAAAGTCAAAATACTCGAGGGTGAGACGGCGGTTGCCAATCAGTTGGCCATTCGAATGTGTAAAAATTTCCCCAAAGAATCTTGGGCGGCGGTTCAAGCGCATTTAATGGAGTTAAACGAGCCTAGATACCTCACATGGTTAGATCAGTTACCGGCCAATGCCCGCCAGTGCAAAGATTGAGTACAGCACAGGCATGAGGGCCTTGCGGATTTATGCCGGCCCCACAGCGCGCCAACATATTGCAGACAAAGGCTTGTTGCCCCAGCACATCAGTGTCATTCCTGGCGCTGCAGGTGGCCCCAAGGGTTTAATTTTGGGGCCCATAGACCGGTTTTTATTCGGTCATTGGTTGTCTCGCAGTGATCAACCCATCGATTTGGTGGGCGCCTCGATTGGCGCTTGGCGCATGGCCACCGCGTGTTTGCCCCAGCCAGAAAAAGAACTGCTGGCTTTGGAGGATGCTTATATTCACCAGCATTACGAACTCAGCCCCGGTCAACGCCGCCCGACTGCGCACCAAGTCAGCACCGATTTCGCTGCCAATTTGCAGCGTTTTTACAGCGGGCGTATTCACCCAGTCATTCACCACCCCCGTTACCGCTTGCATGTGATGACGTCTAGGGGTTTGGGCTTGTTGTCGCAAGACAATGCCTGGCGTAC
>CAMBXY010000070.1 GCA_945871945.1 Bordetella parapertussis | reverse complement strand
GCGTTTGATGCCGCCAACGGCAAGGTGCTGTGGGAACACAATATGCCTTCAGGCGTGACTGCGGTGCCCTCTTCTTTTGAAGTCAACGGTGAGCAGTACATTGCGGTTCAAGCCGGTTGGGGAATTGACGCAGAGCGTATGCAATCTGGTGTTAACGCCCTTAACAACACCAAAACCGCGGTGCCTCAAGGTGGCACGGTGATGGTGTTCAAGCTCGGAAAGTAACGCATAACATCCTCAGATGAGGGAGCAGGCATCGTCGCGGACTGCTAGTCTCCCCCATCTTTCAAGGCTGCCTAGGCAGCCTTTTTTTTCCCCCGAAAAAAGGACAGTTGCAATGAGTTCATTTTCCTTTGTATGGCTGAGGTTGACCGTCATCAGCGCGCTGATGTTTTCCTGTTCGGTGGCCAGTGCTTTCACTTTGTCCAATGGCGAAGAGGTTCAATGCCCAGTGACCCTTAAGGGCACATCTGGTTTCGCCACTGAGATTTGGAACACTTACAGCACACCTGCTGATCGCAATCCAGAATTAGGCAGGGCGGTGGCGGTGATGCGCTTGGATGCCAACAACTGGCCCACCATCATCATTGACGCACAGGCCCACCAGAAAACCGCCAAAGGCACGCCCGCCCAATGGGACTTTGTGTACTTCCATGAATGTGCCCACGCGCAAAAACCTGAATTAAGTGAAATTGGAGCCAATTGCTCGGCCTATTTTGATATGGACAGTCGTGGCCTGATGAGCTTTCACAATTTCAAAGAACTTGAGTCCGCCCACCTGGGTATGTTGAACTTGCCCATGGAATATGGCGGATCAGGCCCGCAGTTTTGGCACCAAACTTTACAGTGTGTGCGAAAAGGCAGAGAGGAAAAACCTTAAGTAACTTCTGCCGGCTCGAAAGCGTCGATGAATTTTTGGCGCAAATGTCGGTGCACAATTTTTCCCGTGGCAGTGCGCGGCAAGTCTTGGGTTTGTAAAAACACAAACTGACGCGGGCGCTTGTAGCCTGCCAAACGACTGCTGCAAAAATCTTGTAAGACCTCGCTTGTGGCAGAGGCTCCTTCTTTCAGCACCACAGCGGCCAACACGCTCTCGCCCCATTTAGGGTGCGGCACACCGACCACTGCCACTTCTTGTACATCGGGGTGAGAAGCGAGGACGTTTTCTACCTCGCTGGGATAAACATTTTCGCCGCCGCTGATGATCATATTGCTCTTGCGGTCTATCAGCCAGATATAGCCATCGGCATCACGCTTGGCCATGTCGCCCACCGACACCCAAGCCCCAGCAAATGCTTCGGCGGTTTTTTGGGACGATTGCCAATAGCCCTCAAACGCATAAGGTGTGCACGAAAACAATTCACCCACTTCGCCATCGGGCACTTCTTGTCTGTTGTCGTCGAGCAATTTGATCGGGCCACTGCCCGCCCATTCGCGACCCACAGAGCCGAGTTTGGTGATTTGGTCTTCGGGGCGCAGCAAAGTGACCCAACCGGCTTCGGTGGAACCGTACAACTCATAAAGGCTGCCGTTTTCAAACAAGGCCATGATGTCACGCTTTAAACGCTCGCTGGCAGGCGCAGAAGAAATCAGCAAACGCGCCACACTGGCCAACGCGTAGCGAGCCTTAACCTCGGTTGGCAAGCCCAGCACCATGATGTAGTGGGTGGGTACCAAGGAAGTGAAAGTAATTTGGTGCTGCGCCAAGTTTTTCAGCAAGCTCTCGGGTTTGAAACTGCTGCTGTCGTCAACAACCACGCAGGCGCCTAAATGGATAAAAGTATTGGCGAAATACAAAGAGTTGGCATGACACAAGGGCATCACCAACAAGCCTTTGTCTTCGCGAGTGAAACCCATCTCCATGGCGGTAGCGTAGGCAACCAGGGTGCTGGCCTCGTGGCTGCGCAGGGCCCCTTTGGGCTTGCCCGTGGTGCCCGAGGTGTACATCAGGGCGCAAAGGCTTTGCGGACTGACATCAGGCCAGTCTTTGTCTGTGTAGGCGGTATTGACGACCTCTTCATAGGCCAGCCAGCCTGACGTTGGCGGCCCGCCAAACACCACGCAGGCCTTCAAGGGCAGTTGGTGGCGAACTTCTTCTGTGTGGGGTTGCAAGTCATGACCGGCGATAACAGCGGTCACCTGAGCGTCTTGCATGATGTAGAGCAACTCGGGTGCTGTCAGCCGGAAATTCAGCGGCACAGCCACCAAACCCGCACGTGCCAAGGCCACATAAATTTCCATCCACTCGATGCTGTTGAACGCCAGCACGGCCACGCGCTCGCCCACTTGCAAGCCTTGGGCCATCAAGCCTTTGGCCAAGCCGCTGGCGCGGTGGTCCCATTCTTTGAAAGTTAAACTGCGCCGCGAATCTAAAGTGCCGACAGCTTGCGGGCGTAAACGTGCATGGCTGCGAACCATGTCAGAGATGTTGAGTATTCGTCTCAAGGTTATTCATCCTTCAATGGTTGCTAGGGTTTTCGCGTGGTTTAAAGAATCCGAGTCCACAGTATAGTATTCTGAATTCAGAATACATTCAGTATTTTCCCTCAATTTTGTCCCTTTAAAGGAACCCTATGCAAGCAGCTTCTGCGATTGAACAGTCAGTGGCCGACGTGATCGCACGTTTTTTGGTCAGCCAAGGCGTCAAACGGGTTTATGGTTTGTGTGGTGGACACATCATGCCTATTTGGATGCGCTTGGACGCCCACGGCATTCGCTTGATTGATGTTCGCGATGAACGCGCCGCTGTTTATATGGCGCACGCCGAGGCCGAACTCACAGGGGGGCTGGGCGTGGCCTTGGTTACCGCTGGTCCAGGCGTCACCAACGCCATCACCGGCATTGCCAATGCGCATGTGGCCCGTGCCAGTGTGTTGGTGCTCTCCGGTACATCGCCCACGGCACAAGAAAACCGTGGGGGATTGCAAGACATAGACCACACCGCCATGGTTAACTCCATCACCCGCTATGCCCGCAGCGTGCGTCACCCTGCGCTGGTTTTGCAAGAGTTGAACGAAGCGGTTTCACGTGCTTTGGGACATGGGGCTGACAGCGGACCTGCCTACCTGGATTTCCCTGTAGACACTTTACGCAGCGCGGTTCCTCAGGCTGTGCAGTTGCCCGAGTTTTTTATCCAACATGAAGCACCGATCAGCTCACCCTCTGCGCAAGATGTTGCCCAAGCGGTGGACTTGCTGTGGAATGCCAAGCGTCCCTTGTTCATCTCGGGCAGGGGCGCCAGAAAAGCGGGGCCTGCTTTGCAACAACTGCTCAGCCTGTTGGGGGCGGTGTATTTAGATACCGGTGAAAGCAAAGGCTTGGTGCCTGAAGACCACCCGTCGGTGGTGGCAGCCATGCGCGGCAGTGTGATGGGTCAAGCAGATCTGGTCATCACTGTCGGTCGTAAATTGGATTTCCAACTTGCTTTCGGCTCACCTGCTGTGTTTGGCCAAGCCCAATTTTTGCGTCTTGCCGACAACACCGCCGAACTCCGAGACAACCGGCGCGGCGCTGTGGAACTGCTGGCCGACGTCAAGCAATCCTTGTTGGCCATCGTGGCAGCAGGAAGAGGCCGTCAAGCGGCGACTGACAGTGCGTGGGCAGCAGGTTTACGGGAACAGCATGTGCTGCGTGCCGACAAATTGCAGCAAAGCATGCGCCAGGCACCTGCGGGCTCGGACGGCTTGATGCACCCCAACCGCTTGCTGTCTGCGCTGCGCGACGCCTTGCCCGCCGACAGCGTGGTGGTCGCAGATGGCGGAGACTTTTTATCCTTCACCCGCGTGGGCTTGCCAGCCACCACTTACCTCGACCCAGGCTCCTTGGGTTGTATCGGTGTGGGCACGCCTTTTGGTGTGGCAGCCAGTTTGGTTCTGCCAGACCGCACCGTGGTGGTTGCCACGGGTGACGGGGCATTTGGTTTTAACGCCATGGAAATTGACACCGCGGTTCGCCACCAAGCGCCTGTGTTGATTGTGGTGGCCAACAACGGTTCTTGGGCCATCGAAGTACGCGACCAGCAAGAGACGCACGGCAAAGTGGTGGGCACACGCCTGCAGTTTTCTGACTATGCCGGCATGGCCAAAAGCTTTGGCATGCATGCCCAAAGAGTGGAACGCGCAGAAGACTTGGCCCAAGCCATACAAATGGCCTTGCAAAACCGCCCCGCCCTGCTGGATGTGCTGGTCACACCCGAGGCAGCCTCATCTGACGCAAAATCGGGGCTGGCGTGGGTGCCCGATTTGCAGGCCCTCACCGCATGGGATGATGCAGAGCGGCGATGGCGCGATGCGCCGCCGAGTTAAGCATGATCACAACAAAAGGTGTCATTTGTGAAAATTTTGTCTGTACAACCCAATCTCGTCGAGCAAGTGCACGAAGCCATATTGCTGGAAATATCTTCTGGCAAGCTCACCCCAGGTACGCGCATCATTCAAGAGCAAATTGCCACTGAGCTGGGCGTTTCGCGCCAACCGGTGCAACAAGCCTTGCTGCTGTTGCGCAACCAAGGCTTACTAAGTGACGCGCCCGGGCGTGGCTTGATCGTGGCGCCACTCGACCCCGACCATATTCGACATATGTATGACGTTCGTGCGGTGATTGAGGGTTTGGCATTCAGAAAAGCCGCCCTCAACAACTCAGAAACTGCCAAGCGTGAGGGCCCCAGTTACATCAGCAAAGGACGAAAAGCTGCGCAAAGCGGCTCTGTCAAAGAAATGATTGCAGCCGATATGGCGTTTCACCATTTTGTGTATGCGTTGTCGGAAAACTTGCTGGTAGCACCCGCCATGGACACCCATTGGACCTACACCCAGCGTGTCATGGGCGAGGTGCTGATGCGAAACGAAAAGCCCAGAGATATTTGGGACCAGCATGAAGCTATGCTGCAAGACATCGTCAGTGGCGATGGTGCTTTGGCCGAGAAACACGCTCGCGAGCATATATTGGCGGCGGCCAATTTCATCATCGAGCGCATACACACACCCTAAGTACTTACCAACTGTTGCGCAATTCGCGCAGCTTGGTAAAGACTGTGAGCTCATTAGGCTGGTCGGATAAATCGGGGAAACTTTTTCGCAACTCCGCCACAACTTGCTGACTGCCGAGGCGAAAAAACGTATTCACCTCATGCTCAACACTTAGCGTGGATACATACGCGTGGTTCATGTCTTGAGCGCTTACCTGAGCAAGCAAGGCAAGCGCCGCAGAGTTGTTTGGCTCGCGGTTCAAGGTGAAGCGCAAATTGTTTTCAATGTAGTCGTGGCCGGGGTAAATCAAGGTGTTGCTGGGCAAGCGAGTCAGTTGCTCGTCAAAGGTTTGAAACAGCGCGTCCACATTTCCGCCGTTGTGGCAGTTGCCAGCCCCCGCATTGAACAAGGTGTCGCCTGAAAACAAAGCGGGTTGATCGGTATGTGCAAGCAAGCAAATATGGCAATAGGTGTGGCCGGGAGTGTCCAAGGCTTCGAGTTCCACTGTTTTGCCCACTTTGATGATGTCGCCCGCCAGCAGTCCACGAAACACACCCGGAATGGCACCCGCGGCTTTGGCGTGCGCCAGCACTTTGGCGCCCGTGGCATCAACCACCGCTTGGTTGCCACCTATGTGGTCGTGGTGCTCGTGGGTGTTCAAAATTTGGGTGATGTGCCAGCCCTCGTCTTTGGCCGCTTGCAAGCACTTGGCGCTGTCCAAAGGGTCTATGGCCAAGGCCTCACCGGTTTGTGGGCAGGCCACAAGGTAGTTGAAGTTGCGGTAGGCGTTGGCAGTCCAAATTTGTTTGACCAGCATGGAATGACCTTTTGAAATGGTTTGTAAGACTGTGTCAATTTAAGTGTTCTACACTGATTTTTTAAAAATGAATCAATGTTTTGACGGGGTGATTATGAAGCAATTATGTTTAATATTGTTGTTGTCCATGAATTCTTTGGCATTTGCCCATTGCCTAGGCCCCGTGCCCTGTGAAATGAAATACGTGGACAACGCTTTTGGCAAGACCACCAAGACCGGTGCAGAACTGGAAAAAGCCAAAGCCATGCGTGAAGAAGGTGAGCGCTTGTTCAAAGAAGGCAAAGAAGACGAAGCCTTGAAAATTTTGAAAGAAGCGAAAAAGTTTTTGCTCGATTAAGACAAAAAATTTAAATGCAAGGGAAGTTGGCGACCATGATTTCGCGAACCACCCCAGCAGCGTTGTAACGCATCAGTTCGGGGCGTAACTGCAATTGCAATTTCACCAGATCAGCAATCTGGTTAATCTCGGTTTTTTCCTGCATACAAATAGCAGACGATTTGGTCAGCATCAGCGTGTCCACCACGCCCATGATGTAGTTTCTGCCGTTAAAGCGCACCTCTTCCTGATCTGAAAGAAGACTGGCTTGCATTTCAGCGGCCGTTAAAAATCTAGCGCTGGTGGCAGCTTGTGTCTGCGCCACAAGGAGCAAACACAGCGATATGGTTACACGCTTGAACATATCAAGGCGCTTCAACAGTGACCTTGATGGCGCTGTACCAAGCTGACAGATTGGCAATCTCTGCGTCGGTTAAAGATTTGGCAATCACACCCATGACTTCATGGTGGCGTTTGCCACTGCGGTAGTTCTTCAGCTGTTCGCTGAGGTAAATGGCTTGTTGCCCGGCGAGGTTGGGAGCGCTGGGCATGCCGGCAATGCCGTTCGCTCCATGACACAGGGCGCAGGCAGCATCGGCTTTGGCGCGGCCTTCCGCAACGTCGTTGGCAAAACTATTGAAGGCACACAGCGCCAATACAAACACAAGTTTTTTCATTTTTATTAGCAAAAAAGCGGGGCCTCGTGAGAGACCCCGCTAAACAGATACTGACCACGGGCACAGGGCCCGTGAATTAAACCAGATTACTGACCGGTGTAGCTGATGCGGTAGATCGCGCCAGCGTAGTCGTCAGACACCAGGATGGAGCCGTCAGGCAAGTTGGCCACGTCAACAGGGCGACCCAGAGCACGTTTGGTGGACTTGTCCAAGAAACCATCAGCAAACACTTCTGAGGGTCCTGCATTGCCATCGGCCTTGACAGGAATGAAGTTGATCAGGTAACCGCTGGCTTCAACACGATTCCATGAACCGTGGGAAGCCACAAACAAACCGCCTTGGTACTTGGCAGGGAAAGCCTTGCCAGTGTAGTGAGCTACGCCCAATTGAGCTTGGTGAGCAGGGAACTCGACTTGAGGATAGATCATGCCAGCTGGCTCTTTCATGTCTTTCAGTTCAGGTGCTGCAGGAGAACCAGCCACTTTGTACTTGCCGTTGTAGAAGGGGAAACCGAAGTGTTCGCCTGCCTTGGTCAGCTTGTTCAACTCGCCAGGAGGAATGTCGTCACCCAAACCGTCAACTTGGTTGTCAGTTGTCCAGATGTCGCCCTTTGGCCCAATGGTGATACCAGCGGGGTTACGCATGCCTTTGGAGTAAACCATGCGGCCTGTGCCATCAAGGCCGTTGTAGCGGATCACGCC
>CAMBXY010000069.1 GCA_945871945.1 Bordetella parapertussis | reverse complement strand
TTTTTCAGCTGCTCGGTTTTACGCACACCCAGGACCTTGTGGATGGACTGGTGGTGGGCGTCGACTTGGGCGGTCAGGCGTTGCACCATGGCCAAGCCGGTGTTGGAGATAAAAACCAGCACTTTGCGGCTGTCGTCTGGCGATGTGTTGCGCAAGACCAAGCCTCGGCTGACCAGTTTGTCTATGTTTTTGGTGAGGGCGGGGTGGTTCATCAGCACCAACTCGGCCAATTCCCCCATGGCGCGACCGTTTTCATCTGACAACACTTGCAATATGCGCCAGTGCTGCTCGGTCATTTTTTCTGCGGCGATGGCCTTGCCCAAGCCCATGCTCATCGTGCGGTTGGCCGAAGCCAGCAGATAGGAGAGGTAGTTATTCAGGTCTGGCCTAGGCATATATCCTGCTTACATTTTGTTGAATTTCTGATAGTCTAATGAACTTCTTTTCCAAGGACAACATCTTTGTTGCGCCTTGGGGCATTCTTGTTAGCTTGCAGGTGAAAAGGTTGGCGTAGGCACCATGGGCAGTCATTGGAGTGGTCAATTCAGGGGAAAAGATGCACGAATTTCATGCATGCATCACCCCCAAAAAGTGCGCACATGGCGAGCACGGCGCTCGCTTGCCATGCCAGTGGATTCACAACACATCACCCTGGGTTTATGTGTGGCCCAAGACGGCGCGGCTGGCATTTGGTCGCCTTCAGCAATGGCAAGTGCCGAGCTGGCTGTGGCAGAACTCAACCAACGCAACGGCATTGCAGGCAGACAGGTGCGCTTGGTCTGCTTCAACGCCTGTGACGAGTCGCCGAACTTTGAAGAAGAATTACTGCGCAGCATAGACAGCCATGGCATTGAAGCTTTGGTCGGCATGCACACCAGCGCGGTGCGCGAGCGCATTGTGCAAGCTGTTGGCGGCATGCTGCCTTATGTGTATACCCCTTTATACGAAGGTGGCGAGGTCACACCAGGGGTTTTTACCTTGGGCGAGACGCCGGCCCAGCAGTTGCGTCCTGCCATTGATTGGCTCAGTCGCCATGAAAAAGCCAAGCGTTGGTTGTTCGTGGGTAACGACTATGTTTGGCCGCGTGTGTCAAACCGCTTGGCCCGAAAATATGTAGAGCAAACTGGCGGCGTGGTGCTTGACTCCGTGTATTTACCTTTTGGCACCCAAGATTTTTCTGCGGTTCTTGATCGTTTGCAAAGCCTGCAAGCCGACGCTGTGCTGGTGTCTTTGGTGGGCCAAGATGCCATCGCCTTCAACCGGCAATTTGGCCATGCGGGCTTGAGTCGTCGCGCCGTGCGTTTGTCTTGCGCAATTGAAGAAAACGTGCTCATGGGTATAGGCTCGGACAAAACCGAAGGCCTTTATGTGGCCGCCAGCTACTTTGCCAGCTTGCAAACCGACGCCAATTTATCTTTACAAGAGCGCTTCAGTGCCTGCCATGGCTTGCGTGCGCCGGTGCTCAACGCCTTGGGCCAATCGGCCTATGAAGGCATGCATTTCTTGGCCGCCATGTTCGACCAAAACTTACACCTGCCCGAGCATTGGTCGCATATGTCCAAGCGCAACTTGCCCTACCAAAGCGCCAGAGGCGCCAGTTACATGGGTAACCATTTTAAAAATGCACCCATTTATATGGCGCGCGCCCAAGGTCATCAATTTCAAGTGGTGACAAGGTTTTAATGCACTTTTTTATTTTCCAAGGCAAACAAATCCATTGACGCTTTGCTTTTTTGGTGAAACACTCACAAACAATATTTAACCACCCCTAGGAGATACGCATGGCTGTCAAACGTCCCACCCTCGATCAGTTGCAAGAAGTCGCTTACAGCTTAGGGATTCACCTGTCTGAAGAGCAGGCCGAAACCTACAACACCTTGCTGCAAGGCAATTTCGACGCCTACGACATCATCGACGCCTTGCCTGACTATGTGCCTGAAGTGAAATACCCACGCACACCTGGCCATTTCCCCGCGCCGGCAGACAACAAATACGGCGCTTGGTATGTCAAGACCACCATCAAGGGCGCGGCCTCAGGCAAATTGGCGGGCAAAACCGTGGTCTTGAAAGACAACGTCTGTGTGGCGGGTGTGCCCATGATGAATGGCGCATCCACCCTTGAGGGCTATATGCCCAATATCGACGCCACCGTCGTTACCCGTTTGCTCGACGCAGGAGCTACCGTGGTGGGTAAATCGGTGTGTGAATATTTCTGCTTCTCCGGTGGCTCACACACCAGCGCCACGGGCCCGGTGCACAACCCGCACAAGCATGGCTACTCTGCCGGCGGTTCTTCTTCTGGCAGCGCGGCTTTGCTGGCTGCTGAAGAAGTCGACTTGGCTATTGGCGGTGACCAAGGCGGCTCGATTCGCATGCCAGCTTCCTATTGCGGCGTGTACGGCATGAAAGCCACCCATGGTTTGGTGCCCTACACCGGTGTCATGCCTATTGAGCTCACCATTGACCACACCGGCCCCATGACACGCAATGTCACCGACAACGCGGTGATGCTGGAAGTCATTGCCGGCCCCGACGGTTTAGACCCGCGCCAATACGCCGAACAGCACAGCAAAAACTACGCAGAGATCATGAAGCAAGGCATCAAGGGCTTGCGTATTGGCGTGGTGAAAGAAGGTTTTGGCTGGCCCAACTCCATGGCCGCCTCAGACGCCAAGGTGAAAGCAGCGGCGGCTGCTTTGGCCAAGGCTGGCGCCATCGTGGAAGACGTGTCCATCCCCATGCATTTGGTAGGCCCAGCCATTTGGTTGCCCATCGCCGCCGAAGGCGCCACCCAACAAATGATGAAAGACAACGGCCACGGTTTCAACTGGAAAGGTTTGTACGTCACCAGCATGATCGACTTTCACGCCGGTTGGAAAGCCCGCGCCGATGAGTTGTCTGAAACCTTAAAGCTCACCATGGTGTTGGGCGAGTATTTCATTCAACATTACCGTGGCCACTACTACGCCAAGGCGCAAAACCTGTCACGTCAACTGCGTAAAGCCTATGACGACGCTTTTGCCAAATACGATTTGCTGCTCATGCCCACCCTGGCACTGACTGCCACGCCCCTGCCCAAGCCAGGTGCGGAGGTGGAAGAAGTGGTTCAGCGTGCGTTTGAGATGCTGGCCAACACTTGTCCGTTTGACGTCACTGGCCATCCCGCCATGTCGGTGCCATGCGGCTTGGTGGATGGTTTGCCGGTTGGCCTGCAGCTGATTGGCAAACATTGGGACGAGGGCACCATTTACCGTGCCGCCTACGCTTTCGAGCAATTGGGCGACTGGAAAAAAATGTAAGTGCAGGCTAGGGCTCTTTGCAAAGAGAGCCTCATCAGGTAGGCGTTAGTTTTTTCAACATTAAAGAGGAACACATCATGGACCGCAGAAAGTTTATTCAGACCACCGCTGGTGGCATTGCAGCCGGCACCGCTGGCATGTACGGCAGTTCAGCCCTGGCCGCTGATGACATCAAAGTGGGCAGCATCCACGACTTGTCGGGTGGTTTGGACATTTATGGCAAGCCCATGGTCGACGCATTGACCTTGGCCATCGAAGAGCAAAACGCGGCTGGCGGCTTGCTGGGCAAAAAAGTGGCTTTGATCAACTATGACTCACAGTCGAACATGCAAAAGTACACCGAGTACGCACAAATGGCGGCCTTGAAAGACAAGGTTGCTGTGGTGCATGGTGGTATCACCTCCGCTTCACGCGAAGTGATTCGCCCCGTGCTGACCAAAAACAAAACTTTGTATTTTTATAACACCCAGTACGAAGGCGGCGTTTGCGATCGCAACACTTTCTGTACCGGCGTAACACCTGCGCAAACCGTGCAAAAACTGATTCCTTACTCCATGAAAAAATGGGGCAAGAAGGTCTACATCGTTGCAGCTGATTACAACTACGGCCAAATCACTTCAGAGTGGGTCAAAAAATATGTTGCCGAAGGCGGCGGCAGCGTTCAAGCCGTCGAATTCTTCCCCTTGGATGTCACCAACTTTGGCCCCACCATCGCCAAAATTGAAGCCGCCAAACCCGACTTCGTGATGTCTGCTTTGGTCGGTGGCGCACACATGTCCTTCTATCGCCAATGGGGCGCAGCAGGTATGTTGAAGAAGATTCCTATGGCTTCTTCCACTTTCTCCGTGGGTAACGAGCAAATCGTGTTGGCGCCTGAAGAGTGCAACGGCATGGTCTTGTCTTACAACTACTTCCAGAAAATCGCCACACCAGAAAACAAAACTTTCTTGGCAGCCTTTCAAAAGCGCTTTGGTGCCGATTACCCCAACGTCACCGAATTGGCCATGGGCACTTACCAAGGCTTCAAGCTGTGGGCCGAAGCTGTCAAGAAAGCCGGCAGCATAGACCGCATGAAAGTCATCGAAGCCATGGAGAGCGGCATCAGCATTGCAGCACCCAGCGGCAAGGTCACCGTCGATGGCGCATCACACCACTGTATTTTGGATGTGAGCTTGGCTGAAGTGAAAAACAAAAAGCTCGACATTCTTCAAACGTTTTCGCAGCAAGCGCCATCAGACACCAGCTCGGTGTGTAACCTCAAGAAGAACCCTGCTGAAAATAAGCAGTTCGTCATCAAGGTTTAAACACGGTTGATGGTTTGAGAGATTGAAAGAGAGAAGGCGTACATGGATCTGGCACTGATTGTTTCCGTACAGGTCCTGTACGCCATCGCCACCCTGGTGATCATTTCATCAGGGTTGGCGGTTATTTTTGGCATGATGCGCGTCATCAATCTCGCGCACGGCGAGTTTTTGATGTTGGGCGCGTACAGCGCTATTTTTGCGACCAAGGCAGGCATCAATATTTGGATAGCCATGCTGGTGGTCGCGCCTGTTTGTGTGGGGCTGTTTGGCATCGTGGTCGAACGGCTCATCATCCGTCACCTGTATGGGCGCATGGTCGACACCATGCTGGCCACTTGGGGCTTGTCGCTGTTGTGCGTGGGCTTAGTCACCTCCCTCATTGGCAACACCACTTCAGGCGTTTCTACGCCAGAGGGCAGTTTCTCTATAGGTGCTTATTCGGTCAGTTTGTACACCATGGCGTTGATCGTCATTGCCGTGCTGCTGTTGTTGGCGATTCGTTGGGTTTTGCGCAGCACCGATTGGGGCCTGATCGCTCGCGGCACCATGCAAAACCCGGGCATGGCCGATGTGCTGGGCATCAGCCCTACGCGGGTCTATTCCATTACTTTTGCCGTGGGTGCGGCTTTGTCGGGCTTGGCCGGTGGCTTGCTGGCGCCCGTGTCTGGGGTGGTGCCGACCATGGGCGGCTCTTTCATTGCCAAGGCCTTCATCACCGTCATTGGTGGGGGCAGTTCTATTTTGGCTGGCACCGTCTCGGCGTCAGCTTTGTTTGGCCTGATCAACCAGTTGGCCACCTTCATCACCACGCCGGTGTTTGGTGAAGTCGCGCTGTTTATTGCCGCCGTGGTGATGTTGCGCATGCTGCCCCAAGGCATTACCGGACGCTTTTTCAAAGGATCGTTGTGACCGCTTTTCGAGAATCCCCCTGGAGTGCTGTGTTGGTGATGTTGTTGGGGGTGATGGCTACCTTGGCGATTCCCCAATGGGTGGACGACTTCGCTTTGATACAAATCACCATTTATGTGGTGATGGCCATCTTGGCCATCAGCCAAGCGTTTATTTGGGGCTTCTCGGGCATTTTGTGCTTTGGGCAAGCCACGTTTTTTGGCTTGGGTGCCTACACCTATGCCTTGGCTGTGGTCAACATGGGCGAGAGCACTTTGCCTGTGCTTTTGGCCATCGTCTTGCCGGGCATGTTTGCTTTGTTGTTGGGCTACTTTATGTTTTATGGTCGCCTCTCCGATGTGTACATGGGCGTTATTACCCTCACAGTGAGTTTGATTTTTTTCAGCTCGGTCAATTCCACCGCAGGCCCCGAGTGGCGCATAGGCAACGCACCTTTGGGCGGGTTTAACGGCATACCGGCCATTCCCTCCATCAATTTCCCTGGCAACCCTGAAGACCCCTTGGACGCCGTCACTTTCTTTTACCTGTGTGCTTTCAGTTTGATCGCTATTTACGGCGGTTTGCGCTGGCTCATCTCTTCACGCATTGGGCATGTGATTGTGGCCATCAAAGAAAACGAACAACGCGCTACTTTGCTGGGCTTTGATGCACGGGCATTCAAGTTGTTTGCGTTCACCGTGGGTGGTTGTATTGCGGGGCTGTCAGGCTGCTTTTTTGCCAACTGGGGCTCCTTCACCAGTCCCACTGTGTTCAGCTTGGGTCAGTCAGCACAAATCATTGTCTGGGTCATCGTGGGCGGCTTGGGTACCTTGGTCGGCCCCATCATCGGATGCATGGCCATACAGTGGTTAACCACCCAAATCGGCACACAGCAGACCTTCAATTCCAACTTGGTCTTGGGTGTGATCTTGGTGGTGTTTGTGTTGTTGGTGCCCAAAGGCATCATCCCCAGTTTGGGCGATGTGTTGCAAAAGCTCTTTGGTAAAAAAGTCGCCAAGGGAGAAGACGCATGAGCACTGTGCCCCTGATTGAAACCCGCAACTTGAACATGCGCTTCGGTGGCGTGCATGCCACCCGCGACGTCAATTTCAAACTCAGCGACGGTGAACTGCGTTGCATCATCGGCCCCAATGGTGCGGGCAAAAGCACTTTCTTCAAGCAACTCACCGGTCAGTTACGCCCCACCTCGGGCCAAGTGCTGTTTCGCGGCCAAGACATCACCGGTTGCCAGCCGCATGTGCCCGCGCGTTTGGGCATTGGTATCAAAACCCAAGTACCCAGTTTGTTCAATGGCCTGTCGGTGTGGGAAAACGTGTGGTTATCGGCTTGCCGTGTGTATCCCAAGGCCAAAGCCTTGGAAGTCACCCGCGACACCCTAGAGCGAGTGGGTTTGACCAACCTGCAAAAGTCTACCGCCGGCATGCTGGCGCATGGGCAGCGCCAGTGGGTAGAGTTGGCTGTGGTCATCGCCGCAGACCCTGGGCTTATTTTGTTAGACGAGCCCGCGGCCGGCATGAGTGACCAAGAGGTGCGTCGCACCGCCGACCTGATTTTGGAAATCAATAAAAGCCACGCCTTGATTGTGGTGGAGCACGACATGAGTTTTATTCGCATGATCGCCAAGATGGTCACTGTGTTTCACCAAGGTGCCATCCTCACCGAAGACTTGCCTGATGCGGTGATGAACAACCCCACGGTGCGCCAAGTCTATTTGGGCAAAAAAGCCGCTTAATCAGAAAGAACCTGCATGCTCGACATTCAACAGCTCCACGCAGGCTACGGCAGCATTCCGGTGCTGCGTGGTATCGATTTGCACATCACCGCCGGTGAGGCTGTGGGCATTTTGGGCCACAACGGCATGGGCAAAACCACGCTTCTGCGCAGCATCATCGGCGCCTTGTTGCCCACCCAAGGCCGTGTTCAATTCAACGGCCAAGACGTCAGCCGCTTGGCCCCCAACCAACGCGCCAAACTGGGCATGGC